>JAAYHN010000332.1 GCA_012735395.1 Alcaligenaceae bacterium
CAGGAAAGTGGCGAGAAGGACCTGATTATTGACCGGCTTTACGAAACGGGGCGAATAGGCAAGCAGGCGGGGAAAGGGTATTACGATTATGTGCCGGGCAAGCGCGCGCCCGTTCCCTCTCAAGAGGTAAAAAACATGCTTGAAGCCGTCTCGGCACAGGCGCAGATTCCCCGACGTCACATTGGCGATGAGGAAATTATTCAGCGTCTTGTTTTCCCGATGATTAATGAGGGCATCAAGTTGCAAGAGGAAGGTATTGTTGAGCGTGAGAGCGATATTGATATGGTATGGCAATACGGATATGGCTGGCCGTCATGGAAGGGGGGGCCGATGTATTTTGCCAGGCAGCAGGGTTACGCAAAAATTTATCATAAGCTTGTTGAGCTTGAGCAACGTTATGGCGAGTCTTTCCAGCCTGCCCGTTTGCTTAAAGAATTGGCTCTTAATCAATAATACAAGGAATGCGCCATGCTGGTTTACAAAGCACCTACAAAAGACTTTTTATTCATTTTGAACGACTTGCTGAAGGTACAGGAGCTTAAGGAGGTAGAGGGATTCGAAAACCTGACGCCTGAGTTCTGCCAGGAGATTCTTTATCCTGCGGCCCGGTTTCATGAGGAGGTGCTGTTCCCGGTAGGCATCGCAGGAGACCGTCATGGCGCACATCTTGTTGATGGCAAGGTGCTGACGCCACCCGGTTATAAAGAGGCCTGGAAGCAGTATTGTGCCTCCGGTTGGTTGCAGTTAAGCATGCCCGAGGAGTTGGGCGGGGCGGGGTTGCCGTCCATTATGGCGTCGATTATTGGCGAAATGCGTATTACGACTGCGCATTCTCTGGCGATGTACGGCAGCTTTTGTCTGTCGGCCGCGCGAATGCTGAATTCACTGGCACCCGAGTGGATAAGGACGCATGTTGTCCCCAATCTGGCAACGGGTCATTGGACGGCAACGATGTGTCTGACGGAAAGCCATTGTGGCACCGATCTTAAACAAATCCGAACCACGGCGGTACCGCAGCCGGATGGCAGTTATGCGATTCATGGCAGCAAGATATTTATTTCAGGGGGAGATCATGATCTGACTGACAATATCATTCATCTTGTCCTCGCAAAAATACCGGATACTGATGGCAAGGTGGGCTCCCGTCTGGATGATGTGAACGTGTTTATGGTGTCCAAACGCAAGATAGATGTGCAAACGGGGGAGCTGCTTGAGAAAAATGCCTGTCATGTCAGTTCAATCGAACATAAGATGGGGATTGAGGGTAGTGCAACCTGTGTTCTGAATTTTGATGGGGCACAGGCATGGCATATTGGCAGTACTTCCGGGGGCGTGAAGCGTAATTCCATGTTGCCCATGTTTCTCATGATGAATTATGCGCGTTTGAGTACAGCTTTGTCTGGGGTGGGTTATGCCGAGATCTCGGCGCAAAATGCCCTGTTGTATGCCAAAGAGCGCAGGTCAGGCAAGACACCCATCTTCCCGTCGGATGCCCAGGCGGATCCCATTATCAACCACCCGGATATTCGCCGTAATATTATGGGTGCCCAGGCTTTTGCTGAGGGTGCCAGAGCGACTGCTTTGCGTGTGGCAGTCTGGCAGGCTCAGGCTGATTCAGGCAAGATAAGTGCGGAAGAAAAACTGCGTTTGAAGGATATGGTTGATGTCCTTACCCCGGTGATGAAGGCATATTTTACCGATAAGGGGTTTGATTGCGCGAGTGATTGTCTGCAGGTGTTTGGCGGACACGGATATACCAAGGATTATGGTATTGAGCAGGTGGTAAGGAATGCTCGCATTGGAAAAATTTATGAGGGCGCCAACGGTATTCAGGCTATTGATTTGTTGCGCAGGAAGTTGCCAGACAATGATTGGAGAGCTTTCGATCATTTTTTTAACACGATCCAAACCTGCGTGGACCAAGATCGTGTGTCTGGGGTGATCGATCAAAGTTTGGTTGGACGTTATGCTGATGCCCTGGCTTTGCTGCAGCGTACTGTAGAGTCTATTAGGCAGGAAAGCCAACAAAATTCAGGCGTATTGCCGCATTTGGCCGTTGCCTATGACCTTTTGCATGCCCTTGGTATTATTGTTGTTGCATGGAATTGGCTTGAAATTCATCAGTTGCTTCATGAAAAAGCCAGGAGTGCTGAATTGACACCTTTTGAGAAAAGGAAAGTTATACTGGCTTGTTTTTGGATTGAGTATGAATTACCCTTGGTTTACGCATTATGTCAGCGAATCCAGCAGGGAATTCCCTCGGTTTCGAAACTGCCACCGGAAGGATTAGATGTCGAGTAAACGCAGACCTTTTTTTTACATTCATCAACTGGAACAGCTTGTTAGACTGCAGTTGGAAAGCACCTTGAATCCCTTGGGAATTACGGCTGGTCAGTACATGATACTCAGTCTGATTAGCCACCACGAGCCCATATCATCGGCTGAGTTATCACGGCTGGTCAGGATTACGGCTCAATCAATGGGTGAGTTCATCAAATATCTGGAACGTAAAAACTGGATTCTTCGAAGAGAAGATCCAGGTAACAAGCGTGTGTTACTTATTGAGACGACGGTGGAGGGGCGTGTTTTGCTACGCCAGTGTGAGCAAGAGGTGGGCAATCTTGAGAGGGATTTTTTCAAGTCGGTGTCGGCGCAGGAACTATCGCTTTTTGAGGAAACTCTCAAGAGGTTAAGTGCTGGGTAACGTTAAGTTATTAAGTGGATCCTGTTGTCAATGGTTAATGAAAACGGTGATCTTGTATCTGGATGGCAATATTCAATGATATGCCAGCAAGAATGGGTTTAAATAAGTTTTTACTGGGTTACGAACGGTTTTTATGTCTAAAAAATCATCAACTTTATCAATAGCTGACAAAAATCCATCTGCAGGCGGTGTTGCCGCTGTCGACAGGGCATTGTCCTTATTGGTTTCTTTTAATAAAGATGATGAGTACTTGTCTTTGATGGAGCTTGCCAATCGTACTAACATGTACAAAAGTACCATTTTAAGGCTTCTGGCTTCTCTTGAGCATTATGGCCTGGTTCGCCGAACAGAAGAGGGGCGGTATGGGCTTGGGGAGACGGTTGCTCAATTATATGGCGTCTATAATGCTTCATTTTCTCAGGCTGAGGTTATTGTTCCTGTGCTTAAAGCATTAGTGGAAAAAACAAAAGAAAGTGCTTCGTATCATGTCATTAGTGGCAAGGGGCGATTATGTTTACACCGTATTAATTCGCCACTCCCCATCAGCTATCAAACAAGCGTTGGTGATATTTTGCCCCTGGACAAAGGGTCTGGAGGACGTGTTCTTCAGGCCTTTAATGGTGCGGTGGGCGAGATTTATGATCAAATCCGTCAAGAAGGTGTGATTGTAATGGATGGAGACAGAATCCCGGATTTGGCAGGTGTATCAGCCGCGGTTTTTAATGCTCACAATGAACTTGTGGGGGCAATTACATTAACGATGCCCTCCAGCAGGTTGGTGCCATCTTTTAAAGAAGATGTTTTGGAAGCGGCTCTTTCTTTAAGTCGAAAACTGGGTTATGTAAAAAATAAATAAATTATTTTCATTCAAAGGTGACTCAGCCGTTCACCGGGGTGTTCCTATGGACAAGCGGGGTCATTGCCTTTTTTGGGATTTTTTAAGCCCGGGGATTGCCGCAAGTTGAAAAAGCAACAAGATATTGCCAGACAAAAGTCTGGCTTTTTTTGGGCTAAATAACTCTTAAATTGTTGACTTTAAGGTGAAAAAAATATAAAATTCTATTAGGTAGAATAAGATTCTGTTAGATAGAACTAGTTTTGATTTAATTAAAAATATTGATTTTTTAGGAGTTGGGCAATGAAGTTGGCTAGATTTAATGAGGGGCGTGTTGGTCTTGTTCTTGGTAATGAAGTGGCTGACCTGACCAATGTCCTGGAGGTGGATACGACAGAGTGGCCGCCCATGGGCTTGTTGCGAGTAATCGCAAATATTGAAACTTACCG
>JAAYHN010000333.1 GCA_012735395.1 Alcaligenaceae bacterium
CCCCATACATGGATTGACCCCGATGGAGCAGAACACTGGGTAACACGCGCTGCCAATTTTGTAGTGATAGCCAGCCGCACAAAGAAAAATACGGTTTTAAGCAGAACAACCTCACAACAAAACGATGAGTATTTCATTTTATTACCAGAAAATACAGCAGCTATTGTCTGTAGCAATGGTAACAAAATACAAAGTGATGGAGATTCACTCTTCATTGTCCCACCAGGCGACAGTCAGGCTCATATTTTAAATGACGGCTGGGTATTCAGGGTTTTCAGCAAAAATGCTAAAGATTTGCTTGCAATGGCGATGAACTGTCAAGCTTGGGAAAACCTGAGTGATGTCGCTGAACTGCTTGACTGGCCCACTCCCGTTGATGGTTTTAAATTACGTCACTACCAATTGAAAGATTATGTTCGTAGCGATACGACAATGCGGCTTTTCCGCACACGTAATTTAATGATTAATATCTTCCTGCCCAGCGTTGCTCCACGTGACATCAGAAAATTGACACCACACTCCCACCCTGATTATGAGCAGGGATCCCTGGCCGTACATGGTGCTTATATCCATCATTTACGTTATCCATGGACACCTGACATGACAGAATGGCGTGAAGACGAACACATTGTTGCCTCAGCTCCGTCTTTATGTGTCATACCACCAAACGTCATACACACCTCTCAGGCAGTCGGAGAACAAGGAATGCGTTTAGTTGATATTTTTGCACCCCCACGCAAAGACTTCTCACTCAAACCCGGGCTGGTCTGTAATGAAAAAGAATATCCCTTGCCTGCAGATATTCAATCATAAATAAAAAAACCTTTACTTTTAAACACAGGAAACAAGATGACAAGCCGTTTTATAGAAACACTGAAAGTACAGGATAGCTGTCAATTCGGCACCTGGGTAAAACTGGACTCAGCCGAAACCATTGAATGTCTGGCACTGGCAGGTTTTGATTTTATTGCCATTGATATGGAGCATGCTCCACTTACCCTGCAGGCAAGCTATCGCAATATTGTAATAGCCCAAGGCCTGGGTTTAAAGGTATTGGTTCGTTTACCTGACAGCTCGGGAGACTATGCACAGAGAATACTGGATTGTGGTGTTGATGGTGTCCTTGTTCCACGCGTACGTTCTGTGCAGGAAGCCAATGAAGTAATGAGCGGCATGCTTTTCAGTCCTATCGGGAGTCGTGGATTGGGCATCACCTCTCGAGCCGGTCATTGGGGACTTAAACCAACTTCCCAATATGTTGAGGAAGGCAACAATCATGTCTTGCGTATTCCCCAACTGGAAGATGCAGACGCATTGGCAAAGGCAGAAGAAATTCTGGCGGTGCAGGGCGTTAACGGCATTTTTGTAGGTCCTGGGGATTTAGCCTTATCAACCGGAAAGCCGGCATCACATCCCGATAACCATAAATTGATTTCAAATTTGGTCGAGGTTGCCAATCGCCTGAATATTCCATGCGGCACCGCTGCCAGTGATCTAAATACGGCCATTAAAGCCAGGGAAAACGGGTTTAATTTCGTCATGATAAGTAATGACGTAAGCATTTTTGCCAAATCATCGGCCAGCATGATCAAACAGCTAAAAGGTTAAACAATGAATACATCAGCACAAGATATTCAGGACAAGCTGGGACCACGTGTCTCACTGAAAGGACTATGTCCCTTAACCACGGAAAGAGCGGAAAGAGGTTATAGGCTTACCCGGTTTTTAACAGGCATGCGCTCAGCGACACAACGTTCACTTTTCTTAGAAAATGAAAACCTGTGCATGGACCGTTTTGGTTTAAACGAGCAGGAAAAAGAAATGGTACGCAATCGTGCATTCACAAAAATGATGGAATATGGGGCATGTACGGTTGCCATTGGTAAAGCCAACGGTGCCTTCAAAACATCCTTGATGGAAAGAGGTGCCTCCGCACTCGGAATGACCGTCAATGAATTTGTCCGTGCAAGAAAAGAAGCAAATAAAGGATATATATGGCACATTTGATTGGCGCAATCGGGTCTTCACACGCCCCCTCAATTTCATTTGCCTTTGATGCAGGGCATCACGACAAACCTGAATGGAAGCCTTTTTTCGAAGCTTATAAACCGGTCTATGACTGGCTGGAGGAAAAAGCCGTTACCACTATGATTGTTATTTATAACGATCATCTTAACCAGTTCCAGTTTGATTCCTATCCTACATTTGCCATGGGCATAGCCAAACTAATGAATGTAGCAGACGAGGGAATTGGTGCAAGAGATTTTGCCTGTATTCCAGGTGCCCCAGATTTTGGCTGGAATCTTGCAAAAGCACTGATTGCCGATGAGTTTGACTTAACCATTTGCCAGGAAATGGAACTTGATCACGGTGTCATGTCCGTTATTCCTTTACTCATGCCCCAGACCTGGCCCATACGTATCATTCCGATCCATGTCAATGTCTTGCGCGAACCTTTACCCACACCCATGCGCTGCTGGAAACTGGGTCAAAGCATTGGGCGCTTTATCAAAAACGCTAATTCCGATGAGCGTGTAGTAATAGCCTCTACCGGTGGGTTATCGCATCAGATTCACGGTGATAATTTTGGATTTGTAAATCCTGAATGGGATAACCGCTTTATGGATTTAATTATGCACGAACCTGAAATTCTAGCGCAAGCCAAGCATGATGATTATATTTACCGTGGTGGACTGGAGTCAGTCGAAATGATGTTATGGCTGACAATGCGTGGGGCACTTTCCGAAACAGCCGAAGCATTTAAAGAAATTCAACGTTTTTACTGGGCACCTATGTTAACCGGCTATGGCTTGCTTGCCCTGGAAGCACAAAACCAAACAAATAACAATTTCTGAGAAATAAAAATTCACCGAAGGATTCAAATATGCGCCAAAGTATTTATATTGATGGGTTTTCTCACGGCAACAATCCCGTTCCTGCTGCTTGCCTGCATCATAACCATTTAATGAGTGGTGCCATTTTCGGCACAAATAAAACTACCGGGAAAGTACCGGAATCAGTCGAGTTGCAATGTGAGCTTATGTTTGATAATGCACATCGCATCCTTGAAAAAGCGGGTGGCAGCTGGGAGGATGTTATCAAAATGACGTTTTATCTAAAACCGGAAGCATCCCGCCAACTTCTTAATGAGCATTGGATTAAGATTTTTCCTAAGGAATCAAGCAGGCCCGCCCGCCACGTCATTGTTTCCAATACCTTACCAGCCACATTGCATATGCAATGTGATCTTACAGCCATTCTAAATAATAAAAAATAAAAATTTAATTTTAAAATTTTTAATTGTAAAAATATGGATATGATAAAAAACCCGGGAATCAAAATTATTGAAAGTGGCGTACCCGATGAAGATATACGCACATTCAGGAAATGCCTGTCACAATTTGCCACCGGCGTCACCGTCATGACAGCCAGCAATGGTACAGAAATGGCTGGTATGTCTGTTAATTCATTTGCCTCGCTATCTCTTGAGCCCCCCCTTGTTTTATGGTCTATTAGAAAAGAATCAGCCAGCCTGAGAATTTTTCAAGAAGCCCGGCATTATGCCGTTAATATTCTTTCTGACAATCAGGCAGATATTTCCAATCTGTTTTCAAAAAGCACTGAAGATAAATTCAGTAAAGCCAGCTGGTTCAAAGGGATACTGGGGGCCCCATTATTAAACGGTGTGATTTGCACATTGGAATGTAGTCTTGAAAACACCATTGATGGTGGAGATCACTTAATTTTAATTGGCCGTGTTAAACATTACACACGGTATAACGGCACACCACTACTGTTTTACCAGGGGCGTTACGGAGTCGCCAATGATTTACCCGCAGCACTAATGAAACAGGCCTCACTCTCTAAAGAACCTGTTAATGCACCAAGCACCCCCCATCTCTCCCTGTTACGCCGCTTGCATTATGTAAGCCACCTTATTTCTTCCAGATTTAATACGCAAAGACAGGCATTGGGAATCAGTGTAGCGGAGTTCAGGATATATGGGTGGCTAAACGCACAAACAATGACTGAACAGGAACTGCAGGAATGCATATACCTGAGCCAGGAAGAAATAAAAGATGCCTTACAGGCAATAAAAAAGCGACAGCATCTTGAATATCAAGATACCCAGAAAATTCATCTGACCAAGACGGGTCGTGAATATGCCATGTTCATTAATCAGCAAGTAAAGAACTTTGAGGCTAATCTGATACAGGGTCTTGACAAAAATACCCTTGAAACCACATTAGGTGTTATTGACAGCTTAATCAACCAGGCTAAAAGTGCTTGATTTTCAGGAAAATAGAGCCTGTAAATAAAACTGTGTAAACCGTCTATCATTACACCCCTACAGGGTAAAGGATAGATCACATGGACAAAAAGAAACTGGAAGCGTTTGCTCGCGAGGCAGCTAAAGGCTTGAAGACCGAAA
>JAAYHN010000334.1 GCA_012735395.1 Alcaligenaceae bacterium
CCAAAACTCGGGGGTATTACCCAGCGCAGCAGCCAGCTTGATAGCCATAGGCGCTGAGCACGGGCATGAGTTGGGCTGCTTCTTACTCCCCATGCTCCTGCGTGAAAGCCGGTCTTTTCACAGACTATCAACATCCTTTTCAATAACAACACCTGGCTGAATAAAGCACAAAAGCCTTCCAGTTTCCAAGCCGACTAATAAAATATAACGGATAAAATCACAAAACCATTCTCATATATCTTGACATAAAAAATCGTGTATCGTATATTATCAGTACACAATCAAAAAATGATTAAATCTTTTAAACACAAAGGCCTGCAACGCTTTTTTCAGGAAGGCTCAACCGCCGGAATTCAAACCAAACATGCCAAAAAACTTAGCGTCCAATTGGCAGCACTAAATGATGCAGCCAAACCCCAGGATCTGTCAGCCCCCTCTTGGCGTCTGCATCCATTAAAAGGCACTATGGCAGGTTATTGGTCAATTACCGTTAGCGAAAATTGGCGTATGACTTTCAGGTTTGATGGCACTGATGCCATTGTTGTTGACTATCAAGATTACCACTAAGGAATCCATTATGAAAATGCACAATCCACCTCACCCTGGGGAAGTCTTGAAAGAATATCTGGAAGGCTTTACCGTAACAGCAGCAGCCAAACATCTTGGCGTAACCCGTACCGCACTTTCCCGAATTTTGAACGGTGCCGCTGGAATATCGCCCGAAATGGCCTTAAGGCTGGAGGCTGCGATTGGCACCAGTGCTGAAATGTGGGTAGGCATGCAGGCCAATTATGATTTATGGAAAGCGCAGCAACATCGCCCAGCCAATGTCACGCCGTTGGTATTGCAAGCCAATGTCTGAGGCTGCCTGTGTTTACTTGGGCTCCATATATACTTCTGCGCTAGATATATCTGCATGCATTCCCATGCAGGAGTGAACAGACTCCTAAAAGTTGAATACCTATTCAACTTTTTGGGGGGGCTGTTCAGAGCTTGGGAACGAGTTGCACACGTGATTTTTCTTGTTCCCATGCTCCTGCCTGGTAAGCAGTCACTCCATAAATGACAGCCCAACCAGGGCATTACGAATCCCTTCGATGGCTTCCAGCGCACCATAGGGTAAAGACACGTTTTGCGATGTCCGGTGTAAATAGGCTTCACGTGGGTTGATGCGTATCAACGGGCAGCGCTGCCTTTCGGCAAAGTACCTGACGGTAGCAATGGCGGTTCCGGCACCCAGTTCAATCACAACCGGATTAGCCGTTTTCTGCCGCCAGGCCTGCAGCTTTTCATATTGCCCGTCACTTCGTCCGGGCAGCCAGGACATATCGTTAAACATTAAAATATTAGGCCGTGCCAGCAAGCCGCAAACGGGGCAAACAGGCGGTGCATTCACCAACTGGCAATGGTCTTCATTCACCTCCGGGTTAAACCCGTTTGCGGGCCATATCTGCTCATGGCAGGGTTCAAGGCATTGCAAGTAATGAATTGAACCGTGACACTCATGCACCTGTTCTTCGGCAAAACCGGCCTGCTGGAACTGCCCGTCTACATTACTGGTGAACACAAAGGCATTGTGTTCAAGCCGGTTGGCAATGTCTTTAAGTATCCGGAAACCGGCATGCGGTTTTGTTTTGCGATACAGGGCCAGCCGGTGACCATAAAACCCCCATGCCAACTGGGGAGCATGCCGAAAGTGTGAGGGTGAAGCCATTTCATGAAAACTGATATTGGCTTTCTGCAAGGCGGGGTAATGCCGCCAGAACCCGCTATTACCCCTGAAATCGGGCAGGCCTGAATCTACCCCCATTCCCGCACCGGCGGCAATAATCAGGCCATCGGCCTGGCTGATTAATCTTGCAGCCTGTAGAAATTGATCTGTTCCTGTCATCACACTACCCTATATGCCTGTAATATTAGTTTTCATACGGAAGTATTCACACTCACGCTGGCCAGCAAAACCCTATCTTCATCACGCCAACATCCCTTTCTCAACACCAGCACCACACACAGCCTGAGCGCTTCACCCTCTTGCACTTCCAGAGGTTCAAACCCCGAACGCTGCTTATGCACACCATGCACATGGTAATAGCCGTCATCCCCGGCAAAGCGAACCAAGGCTTTCATTCTTAACAGGGCATCTCCGTATTTTTCCGCAATGGCATCCAGTGCGGCCATAAAGCGCCCCCGTTTTACGGGTTGTTCAAACTCAAAGGAAATGACATCAACCGCGGTATGCTTAAGCAGCGGCTTTAATGCTGCCCCCTGCCCTGTTTGCCAGCGCTGCCCGAATGCGGCCAGTTTTTTCCTGCCCTGTTTTTTCAGTTCTTCAAAACCCTGAAAAAAATTTTCAATTTGAAGCATATCGGCTTTAGGAATAAGCTTTACCCCTGAAACCGAATCAATCAGGTTTATAACCGTATCCACATTTTCCGGGCACACATCCTCTTTTGACAGCAACACCACATCGGCCGCCAGCACCTGGCTTAACCATTCGGGGTTTTGCCGGTGCTGCTGGTTGGCATGACAGCAATCCACCACACACAACACACCGGCATGATAAAAACGTTCTTTCAGGAAAAAATCATTATTCAGGGTAAAGGCAATGGCGGACGGGTCTGCCAGGCCAGAGGTTTCAATAATGACTTGCCTGAAAGCGGGAATTTTCTTTTGCATGGCCAGCATAAACAGTTCACGCAAGGTCTGGCTTAAATCTCCGTTCAGCTGGCAGCATAAACAACCGCCCTCAAGCACCGCCACCCCGGCGCTTAAGTGCCGGTAGATAAGATGGTCCAGCCCGACTTCACCAATTTCATTGACAATCACGGCAACCTGCCCCGCATCGGGCCGGTTTAATATTTGCCTGATAAAATGGCTTTTGCCGCTACCCAGAAAACCGCTTACCACGGTAACCCCGATTCCCTGTTTATTTGTGCTGTTTACATTCATATATGTCCCAAAAACTGCAGATTTCAATACTTGATTCACCCTTAACGCTTGAACCCGGCATCTGGCATTCATTCTGCCAGAAAAACCCCTTTGCGGGCCCGGAATTCCTGCAAACCCTGCATAGCAGTGACTGCGCCACACCGGCTTCCGGCTGGTATGCCCAGTACCTTTATTTGCAAGACGAAAACCGGCACCCTTTGGGCCTGATGCCGCTTTATTTAAAAAACCATTCACGGGGCGAGTTTGTATTTGACATGGCCTGGGCCAATGCCTTTGAACGCTATGGCCTGCCGTACTACCCGAAACTGGTTTGCAGCGTGCCGTTTACCCCCGTTACTGGCCCCCGCTTACTTGCTCACGATCCGCTTCATAAACGGATTCTGGCCGAGCAGGCCATAGAAGTGGCTAAGAAAATGGGCGTTTCTTCCCTGCATATCCTGTTCCCCAATCAGGAAGACTTGCCCATTTTGCGTGAGTGCGGCTATATGATACGGGAAGACGTACAGTTTCACTGGCAGAACCGGGGCTATGACAGTTTTGATGACTTCATGGGCCAGCTGAGCTATGACAAGCGCAAGAAAATCCGCCAGGACAGGAAAAAAGTATTAGCTGCGGGTGTGTGTTTCAGGCATTTGCGTGGCAATGAAATTGATAGCGAAACACTGGATTTTTTTATTTCCTGCTATAACAATACCTATTATGAGCGAGGCCGGGAACCCTATCTGAACAAGGCTTTTTTTACCGATTACCTGCAAAAATGCCCTGATAATTTTCTGTTAATTGTTGCGCTTAAAAATGACAAACCCATTGCCTGCGCCCTGAATATTCTGGGTAATGATAGCGTTTACGGACGCTATTGGGGGGCTCATGAATTTATTCCGGGTTTGCATTTTGAAACCTGCTATATGCAAGGCATTGAGTTTTGCATTACAAACAAATTCCGTTATTTTGAAGGCGGGGCCCAGGGTGAGCACAAGCTGGCGCGTGGTTTAATGCCGGTCACAACCTATTCGGCACATTGGATTGCCAGAAAAGAATTCGCCAATGCCATTGAAGCATTTCTGGATCATGAAAGCCGGCAAGTTGGGAAATATGTTGATATGCTGGTCACACATTCCCCATTCAAACAAACCGGTTAAACCCGGAATTATTTGTCTTTACTTTTATCTTTATCTTGTGCCGGATTAAAAGGAAACGTATTGAACATGTTCTGCGTCTGGTTTTGCATTTGTTCTTGCATTTGCACAAACAGGTTTTTAGACTGTTCAACATAATTGCTCATGGCATTATTAAGCACCGGTGCCTGGATATTCATGAACTGCGCCCATGCTTCTGGCCCGAACTGGGCGCCATACATCCCTTTTGACTGGTCGCTTAAACGCTCCTGGATATCAACAAAAGCCTGCATGTTTTTTTCCAGATAAGCCCCCATTACACCCTGCATGGCATTACCGTAAAAACGGATAATATGTTCCAGCATGGTAGAACTGAACATGGGCACCCCTGCGCTTTCAAGCTCAAGGATAATTTGCATTAATATGCTTCTGCTTAAATCTTCGCCGGTTTTAGCATCTACCACCTGGAATTTCACATTATCCAGTACCAGTTTCCTGACATCAGCCAATGTAATGTAAGCACTTGCTTCAGTATCGTAAAGACGGCGATTGGGGTATTTTTTAATGATACGGGCCTGCCCCGTTTCTGGTGAATTTATCATAATAATTTTATACTTGAAATAGATTATTCTCCGCCTGAAGGCGGAGAATGGCAAGAGGGCTTAACCCATATGCAAGCCACCGTTTACCGAGAAATCGGCACCCGTGCTGAAGCCGGCATCGTCTGATGCAAGCCAGGCCACCATGGAAGCGATTTCTTCGGGTGTACCCAAACGGCGTACCGGAATGGTTCCAACAATTTGCTCAAGAATCTCGGGGCGAATGGCACGAACCATTTCTGTCCCGATATAACCCGGAGAAACTGTATTGACAGTGACTCCGCGACTGGCCACTTCCTGGGCCAATGCCATGGTAAAACCGTGAATGCCCGCTTTCGCTGTTGAGTAATTGGTTTGGCCAAACTGGCCTTTCTGGCCATTGACCGAACTGATATTGATAATACGGCCCCAGCGTTTTTCGTACATGTGCTCGATAACCTGTTTGGTTACGTTGAACAGGCTGTTAAGGTTGGTATCCATGACCGCTTTCCAGTCATCGAGACCCATTTTACGGAACACGCCATCACGGGTAATACCGGCATTATTTACCAGAACATCGATAGGACCATGTTCCTGTTTTACTTTTTCAAAGGCGGCTACGGTTGAATCCCAATCAGCCACATTACCTGCTGAAGCGTAAAATTTATAGCCTAGCGCCGCCTGTTCATCAACCCATTGCTGTGCATTACGGTTTGGCCCGCAACCGGCAATCACTTTAAAACCTTCTTTGTGCAGACGCTGGCATATTGACGTTCCGATACCGCCCATTCCGCCTGTAACATATGCAATTTTTTGACTCATAATACCTCCGTATTTTTATACAACCTGTTTACAACCAATTAATGCTTATACTGCCTTAACTTTTACATAATGTCCGGGCGCTGTTTCTATCTCAGGGTAAGTCCCATTGCCCAGTGTTTTCTTCGCACGTACTTTGCGCCCGCCGTGTGAGGCCAGCCACTCAGCCCAATCTGGCCACCAGCTTCCCTGCACCTGCGTACTTTCATTAAACCAATCGGCACTGTCGGGGAAGCCTTCTTCATATTCGGTATTGGCAACCCAATAATTACGCTTGTTTTTTGAAGGGGGGTTAATCACACCCGCAATATGACCCGATGCACCAAGAACAAAACGGACTGGCCCGGTTAATATATTGGTTGTGGCGTAGGCCGATTCCCATGGCACGATATGGTCTTCTTTAGACGCATACACGTAAGCGGGCATATCGATCACACCCAGATCTACCGGTGTACCGGCAATAGTTAAATGATCCGGCTTTTTCAGATTATTTTCCAAATAGGTATTACGGAAATACCAGGTAAAGAATGGACCTGGCAAGTTGGTACCGTCTGAATTCCAGTAAAGCAAATCAAAAGCGGTAGGAGATTGGCCTTTGAGGTAGTTGTTAACCACATAATTCCATACCAGCTCATTGGGCCGCAAGAACGAGAAGGTGGTTGCCAGTTCTGCCGCCGTTAACAAACCGCCGTTCCCTAATTGTTGCTCGCGTATGCTTGCATGCGCCTCGTCAACAAAGACATCCATAATGCCGGTGTTTTCAAAATCAAGGAAAGTGGTTAACAAGGTAAGCGAGGCAACAGGGTCAAGGCCGCGCCTGCGCGCAACCGCCAGGGCACTTGCCAGCATGGTTCCACCCACGCAAAAGCCCAGGGCATTAATGGTTTCCTGCCCTGAAATTTCAGACGTTACCGAAATTGCTTTAAGGACACCATTTTCAATGTAGTCATCCCAGCTGGCATTCTGGATACTGTCCCGGTCTGTTGGCAAGGGGTTGCGCCACGACACCAGAAACACGGTATGCCCCTGCTTGACAACATAATCTACTAAAGAGTTTTCTGGCTGGAGATCAAGAATGTAGTATTTGTTAATGCAGGGCGGCACCAGCAATACCGGTTTTTCAAAGACCGATGTGGTTTGGGGTTTATACTGGATTAACTGGAAATACGGGTTTTCATAAACGACAGCCCCTTCTGTAATTGCCAGATTGCGGCCCACTTCAAAGAAAGATTCATCTGTTTGGGAAATACGCCCCTTTTGCATGTCCTGCAGCAAATTGACCATGCCTTTTTGCAGGGACTCACCATGACTTTCCTGAAAAGTCTTGAGCACATCGGGATTCAGGGCAAAGAAGTTGGATGGCGCAAAGGCATCAAGCCACTGGCTGACTGAAAACCTTAAGCGTTCACGGTTTGCCTCTGGCAAATCCAGCTGGTCTACCCAGTTATACATGGTTTGCGAAGACAGCAAATAAAGATGGGCCAATGTTGAAAACTGGGGATTTTCCTGCCAGGCCTCGCTGCTGAAGCGACGGTCTTTTATGGCGGGCAGTTTCCCCTGGGTAGCCTGCGAAAACAATTGTTTAAAATTTTCGGTAAATTCTGCCTGTAATTGCTGAATCAACCCAACATTGGCCATTGGCAACATCCACGGAAAATTTCCGGAAAATTTATCGTCTGCCATTGCTGC
>JAAYHN010000033.1 GCA_012735395.1 Alcaligenaceae bacterium
AGGCAGAAAAAACGTTGAAGTTTGTAAGTAATTAAAAAATTTACGGTGCCGGGCTTTTGTAAGAACCACTTTTTTGGCGGATTGTACATTGCTTGCAGATTAAATCTTTCCGGCCCAATAGATGATTGGATTAATATAAAGAGTATAAATGTTAGAATTATCGTTTCGCCCAAATTGGCTTTTTCATTATGAGCAATGACTTTTTGGTGTGTTGCTTAATTAGATAAAAATTTGTGAGTAATATGGATTCCTTTGCTAAGGAGACGCTTCCAATCTCGTTGGAAGAAGAAATGCGCCGTAGTTACCTGGACTACGCAATGAGTGTGATTGTAGGCCGGGCCCTGCCCGACGTCAGGGATGGCCTCAAGCCGGTTCATCGCCGTGTACTGTTTGCGATGCATGAGCTCAATAATGACTGGAACCGGGCTTACAAAAAATCCGCGCGTATTGTTGGTGATGTCATCGGTAAGTATCACCCCCATGGCGACCAGGCGGTTTACGATACGATTGTACGTATGGCGCAAGACTTCTCGTTGCGTTACATGCTGGTCGATGGCCAGGGTAACTTTGGCTCCGTTGATGGTGACAGTGCCGCCGCCATGCGTTATACCGAGATCCGTCTGTCCAAGATTGCTCATGAATTGCTGGCCGACATTGATCAGGAAACGGTCGATTTCGGTCCCAACTATGATGGTAGTGAACAGGAACCCCTGTTGTTGCCGTCCAGGCTCCCCAACCTGCTGGTCAATGGCAGCTCGGGTATTGCGGTGGGTATGGCTACCAACATGCCTCCGCATAACCTGGGTGAAGTGGTTGACGGGTGTCTGTTCTGCCTGCGTAATCCCGGATGCACCATCGATGAACTCATGGAGTTTATCCCGGCTCCCGATTTTCCTACCGGTGGCATTATTTATGGCATGTCCGGTGTCCGTGAAGGGTATCGTACCGGGCGGGGCAGGGTTGTCATGCGTGCCAAAACGCATTTCGAAGATATGGAAAAAGGTAACCGTCAGGTTATCGTGGTCGACGAACTTCCCTATCAGGTCAATAAAAAAACCTTGCAGGAACGGATTGCCGACCTGGTCAACGAGAAAAAAATTGAAGGCATTTCCGATATCCGCGATGAGTCCGATAAAGACGGAATGCGTCTGGTTATCGAGCTCAAGCGTGGTGAAGTGCCTGAAGTCGTATTGAATAACCTGTACAAGCATACCCAGTTGCAAGACACCTTTGGCATGAACCTGGTGGCGCTGGTTGAAGGTCAGCCCCGCTTGCTCAACCTGAAGCAGCTGGTTGATTATTTCTTGCAGCACCGTCGTGAAGTGGTTACCCGCCGTACGGTATTCCAGCTGCGCAAGGCGCGCGAGCGTGGGCATGTGCTTGAAGGTCTGGCGGTTGCCCTGGCCAATATCGATGAATTCATTGCGATTATCAAGGCGGCACCCACACCGCCAGTGGCGCGCCAGGAATTAATGAACCGTACCTGGGATTCCTCCCTGGTGCGTGAAATGCTGGTTCGCGCCGATGATGGCGCCGTGTTGGGCGGCAGTGCCGCTTATCGCCCTGATGGCTTGCCGGCTATTTTTGGCCTGCAAAGTGACGGTTTATACCGTTTAAGCGAGACACAGGCCCAGGAAATCCTGAATATGCGCCTGCAGCGCTTAACCGGGCTTGAGCAAGACAAGATTGTCAATGAATATAAAGATATCATGGAAACCATTTCCGATCTTCTTGATATTCTGGCCAAACCTGAACGGATTACCGCGATTATTGCCGATGAACTCATGGCCATCAAGGCCGAGTTTTCAACCAATGCCAAAGATACCCGTCGCTCAAGCATTGAGGCGAATGCCACAGAACTGGATACGGAAGACCTGATTACCCCTGCTGATATGGTGGTTACGTTATCAAATAGCGGCTATATCAAGAGCCAGCCTTTGTCCGAGTATCGCTCCCAGAAACGGGGTGGCCGCGGCAAGCAGGCGACGGCTATGAAAGAAGATGACTGGATCGACCAGCTGTTTATTGCCAATACCCACGATTACTTGCTGTGCTTCTCTGATCGTGGCCGGGTTTACTGGCTTAAAGTGTGGGAAGTGCCGCAGGGTACGCGCGGTTCCCGTGGCCGTCCGATTGTCAATATGTTCCCCTTGCTTGAGGCGGAAAAAATTACCGTCGTTCTGCCCGTGAAAGCGTTTGTCGATGACCAGTATATTTTCATGGCAACCGCACGTGGTACCGTCAAGAAAACACCGTTGTCCGATTTCTCCAATCCGCGTAAGGCAGGCATTATTGCCGTTGCCCTCGACGAAGGCGATTACCTGATTGGCGCCGACCTTACCGATGGTGAACACGATGTCATGCTGTTTTCCGATGCAGGCAAGGCGGTAAGGTTTGATGAAAACGATGTGCGTCCAATGGGCCGTACCGCACGTGGTGTGCGGGGCATGAATCTTGAAGACGGGCAAAGCGTGATTGCCTTGCTGGTTGCCGGTGACGAGTCACAAAGTGTTCTTACCGCAACAGAAAACGGTTTTGGTAAACGTACCTCCATTGTCGAATATACCCGTCATGGCCGTGGAACCAAAGGTATGATCGCCATCCAGACCAGTGCCCGTAATGGCAAGGTGGTTGGGGCGGTCCTGGTTAATGAAACAGATGAAATCATGCTAATCACCACCGGTGGCGTACTGGTTCGTACCCGTGTTGCCGAAATACGGGAAATGGGCCGGGCAACCCAGGGTGTAACCCTTATCAACGTCGATGATGGCAGTATGTTGTCGGGTGTGCGTCGTGTTGTGGAAAGTGATGCAGATAACGAAGATGATGAGGTATCTGAAGAAGACGGGTCTATTGGAGAAAACAATGGTGCTGCCCCTGATGCAAATGATTCATTGCCTTCCACAGACGAATAAACGGGATTATCCATGAGTAATAATCAATACTGGAATTTTTCAGCGGGGCCATCCAAGCTGCCCCAGGAAGTTTTACAACTGGCCGCACAGGAAATGCTTGACTGGCATGGCAGTGGTCAATCGGTGATGGAGATGAGTCATCGTGGGCCAGAGTTTACGCAGATTTGTGACGAGGCCGAAGACGATCTGCGTGTCTTGCTGGGCATCCCGGAAGACTATGCCGTCATGTTCATGCAGGGTGGGGCAACGGCAGAAAATGCCATTTTGCCCATGAACCTTATTGCCAGAAATGCATCGAACTCAGCTGATTATGTATTAACCGGCATCTGGTCTACCAAGTCCTATAAAGAGGCAACCCGTTACGGCACGGTGCGTATCGCTGCGCAAAGCCATCAGGCCAGGCAAATTAACAATGTTGAATATGCGCCATGGACATGGGTACCCGGGTTTGATAGCTGGCAGGTAAACCAGAACTCTTCCTATTTGCATTTTTGCAGTAATGAAACCATTGGTGGTGTGGAAATCGGTTCGCTGCCCGATATGGCGGCATTGGGTGCGCCCTCGGTTCCATTGGTGGTCGATGCTTCTTCCCACTTTCTGTCCCGCCCTCTTGATATCAGGCAAACCGGCATGGTTTATGCCGGTGCGCAAAAAAATGCAGGTCCGGCCGGGGTAACTGTGGTTATTCTGCATCGTGATTTGCTGGGTCATGCCTTGCCGTATTGTCCAAGTGCTTTTGATTACGTCAATGTAGCCAAAGAGCGTTCGCGTTTTAATACGCCACCTACGTATGCCATTTATATTGCCGGTCTGGTCTTCAAGTGGCTGTTGAAAAAGGGTGGTCTGGCAGCGATCGAACAGGAAAATATTGCCAAGGCGCAGGCTTTATATGCCCAACTGGACAGCAGTGAGTTCTACCGCAACAGTATTCAGCCCGAATATCGCTCACGCATGAATGTGCCTTTCATATTGCATGACGACAGCCTGAATTCCACCTTTCTTGAGGGTGCCAAAGCGCAGCGTCTGCTCAACCTGAAGGGCCACAAATCCGTTGGTGGCATGCGTGCCTCCATTTATAATGCCATGCCACTGGAAGGGGTTATGGCACTTATCGACTATCTCAAAGAATTTGAACGCACACATGGATAAACTGCTTCAGGAAAAACTGAAACCTCTGCGTGAACGTATTGATGAAATTGATCAGGAAATACTGGGTTTATTAAATCAACGGGCCCAGGCGGCAATGGATGTGGGTAAAATCAAGCATGAACTCAATGCTGATGGCCCTGTGCTTAAACCTGAGCGCGAGGCGCAAATCATTCGTCATTTGCAAGAGCTCAATGAACGGGGTCTTTTTCCCCGGGATTCGGTGCATGCTGTCTGGGCTGAAATTATTTCGGCCTGCCGGGGGCTTGAGCGTGGCCTTACCGTGGCCTATCTTGGCCCGGAAGGTTCATTCTCCGAGCAGGCGGCCTTCGAGTATTATGGCCATGCAGTGCAAAAACTGCCATGTCCTTCCTTTGATGAGGTTTTTCGGGCGGTAGAGGCCGGTCAGGCAGATGTAGGTATGGTTCCGGTAGAAAACTCTACCGAAGGTGCCGTCAACCGTACCCAGGACTTGCTGCTTTCCACTTCCCTGAAAGTCCACGGAGAGCGAATCATCGCTATCCGTCATTGCTTAATGACGCTTTCGGGCAATATGGATAATGTCACCAGCATTCAGGGGCATCCTCAGGCCCTGGCGCAATGTCATCAATGGCTTACGCAACATTACCCACACCTGAAAAGGGTGCCTGCGTCCAGTAATTCCGATGCGGCCAAGTTGGCGGCACAAGATGAAACGGTTGCAGCTATTGCCGGAGAGGCTGCCGCACTGGTCTGGAATCTTTCAGTGGTTGCGGCAGGTATTCAAGATGATCCCAATAACAAAACCCGTTTCCTGGCTATCGGTCATCTTGATTCATTGCAAAGTGGCAAAGATCAAACCAGCCTTATTTTTGCCGTACCTAACCGTGTAGGGGCTGTTTATGATCTAATCAGTCCGTTTGCGCAGAATGGGGTTTCCATGACGAGGTTCGAGTCGCGTCCGGCCAGAACGGGCCAATGGGAATATTATTTTTATGTTGATGTACTTGGGCATCGTCAAGATCCCAATGTGGCTAAAGCGCTTACCGAGTTAGAAAACAAATCCGCTTTTTTTAAAATCCTCGGATCTTATCCGCTGCAATAAAGGTGATTTATGGCAGTGAGTGAATCATTGGCTAAACCGGTCAATGCGCTTTTTATACCTGTTGTCAGTGTGATTGGTGTGGGGTTGATAGGCGGTTCTTTTGCCAGGGCACTAAAAAACGGCGGGCATGTCGGCCGTGTTCTGGGGGTGGGGCGCGATCAGGCCAGTCTTGAAAAAGCGCTGCATTTGGGTTTGATTGACCGTATTGCCACCCTGCAAGAGGCGGCTAGCGAATCAGACCTGATCCTTATCGCGACACCCGCTTCGGTTTTGGGGCGTATGTGTGCCCAGATGAAACCGCTGCTTAAGCCTGGCGCTATTATTACCGATGCCTGTAGCACCAAGGTGCAGGTTATTGAAGCGGCCCGTGAGGCATTGGGGGGCTGTATCGGGCAATTTGTGCCAGGGCATCCTATTGCCGGTTCAGATGAATCGGGGCCGGCCGCAGCCGACCCTCTGTTGTTCTGGAACCGTAATGTGATTCTGACGCCGTTACCCGATAATAAGCCGGCGGATATCGAACGGGCTCGCCAGTGCTGGCAGGCTTGCGGGGCATTGGTCCGGGAAATCGCCGCATTGGAGCATGACCGTATATTTGCTGCGGTCAGTCATTTTCCCCATTATCTGTCGGCCCTTTATATGTCTATTGCCAGTCAATCCGACTCGGCCGGTATTGCGCTGGATCTGGCCGGAACCGGTTTTCGGGATTTCACCAGAATTGCCGGAGGGTCTCCGGAAATGTGGCGGGATATTTTTATCAGCAATAAAGAAGCCATGCTGCATGAAATTGATGTGTTTTTACTTGGCTTGCAACGAACCCGGAAAATGATAGAAAACAGTGATGCCGATGGTTTGCATGCATGGCTTGATCAGGCCGCTATGGCCCGTAAACAATGGGGAGAAAATAAATAATGCGCACGCCTTTTATCGATTTGAAAGCAAGTACGGCTGCAAACGGGGTGGTAAATTTACCAGGCTCAAAAAGTATATCCAACCGGGTTCTCTTGCTGGCGGCCATTTCCAGTGGTGCTACCCGAATCAACGGTTTGCTTGATTCTGATGACACCCGGGTCATGCTTAATGCACTGGAGGTGTTGGGTACCCCTGTTGAACGTGGTGATTTGCATAGTGTCACCATAAGCGGGCGTGGTGGTTTTTCCAATAAGCAGGCAGATATTTTTTTGGGTAATGCAGGTACGGCATTTCGCCCGTTAACGGCGGCCTTGGCCGTGTTGGGTGGTGATTATCGCCTGTCGGGTGTGCCGCGCATGCATGAACGCCCCATTGGTGATCTGGTTAATTCCCTGCGCTCAATCGGGGCCAATATCATTCATGAGCAAAATGAAGGGTATCCGCCTGTAAAAATTTCCGATAGTGTTTTGAATTTGCAGGGGCCAATCCGTATCCAGGGTTCTGTGTCAAGCCAGTTTCTTACTGCTTTATTAATGGTGGCTCCTTTAATTGCACAAAAAACGGGGCAGGATGTTACTTTGGAAGTAGAAGGCGAGTTAATTTCCAAGCCTTATATCCAGATTACCCTGAATTTAATGGCGCGATTCGGGGTCGAAGTGCAAAGGCAGGAGTGGTCCAGCTTTACCATTTCCCGTGCCGCTGCTTATACCAGTCCCGGGCAGATTGACATAGAAGGAGATGCCTCATCCGCTTCTTATTTCATGGCATTGGGATTGCTTGGAAAAGGGCCTGTCCGGATTAACGGTATTAGTAAAAACAGTATTCAGGGTGACATCCAGTTTGCCAGCGTTATCGAAAAAATGGGTGGGAAAATTGTCTATGGTGAAAACTGGCTTGAGGTTAGCGGACCCGGTGTGGGAAGTGGTACCGGCTTGAAGGCTTTTGATGATGACTTCAATTTGATCCCGGATGCAGCCATGACAGCGGCAGCCCTGGCCTTATATGCAGACGGGCCTTGCATGCTAAGAAATATTGGCAGTTGGCGTGTCAAGGAAACCGACCGGATTGACGCCATGCATACAGAGTTGGTCAAGCTGGGGGCCACGGTCAGCTCCGGGCCAGACTGGCTCCGGGTAGAACCACCGTTGGCAACAAGCTGGAAAACCGCAGAAATAGAAACCTACGATGATCACCGGATGGCAATGTGTTTTTCATTGGCGGCCTTTGGTCCGGTTGGTTTGCGTATTCTGGATCCGGATTGCGTGGCAAAAACCTATCCTGAATATTTTGATGTTTACCATTCACTGGTGAGGTAGATTAAAATGATTACAAATTTACAATTGCCGTCAGTAATTACCGTTGATGGCCCCAGTGCATCGGGCAAGGGAACACTGGCAGATACCATTGCGCAAAAACTGGGGTGGCATTGGCTTGATTCCGGGGCGCTCTATCGCTTAAGCGCGCTGTCCATCATGAATAACGGCATTCCACCCGATAATGAAACAAAAATCGCTGATGCCGCGCGCAATCTTAATGTGTGTTTCAAAAACCAGCAGGTGTTGCTTGATAACGACGATGTCAGTGATAGCCTGAGGCAAGAAGAGGTAGGTGCGCTGGCGTCGAGAATCGCGACTTATCCTTTATTACGAGAAGCCCTGCTGGAGCGTCAGCGCGCATTCAGGAAAGCACCGGGTCTGGTGGCCGACGGCCGGGATATGGGAACCGTGATTTTTCCAGATGCCAAATTAAAGATTTTTCTTGTGGCAGATGTGGGTAAAAGAGCGGAAAGACGTTATAAGCAGTTGATCGAAAAAGGAATTTCTGCTAATCTGTCGGTCTTGCTGGAAGAGCTGCGGTTGCGTGATGAGCGCGATATGAACCGAAGTCTGGCTCCTTTGGCGCCTGCACCCGATGCAAAAATTATTGATTCATCTAATTTGACGGTCAATGAAACGGTTGCCCGGGTTATGGCTTACTGGGCTGAACTTAATCCGGTCACGTAAGCGGGGCCGGTAACGGCAAGTAGTTTTTGGTGGCATGTCCGGTTGGTTTAACCGGGGGTATGCTGCTTTTTACAGGGCTTTCATGTACAGGGTATTGTTTCCTGCATGAAAGATATTACTCACTCCACCGGGAAAGTTGTATTTTCTGGTGTGTATTTTTTGCAGGCCTGTCGGGCCGATGGATATAGTTTAATGACATCCGTATCTTTACAAGACGCTATTGGTGGCGAAAGCTTTGCTGATTTATTTGCAGCAAGTGTAAAAAACCAGGATATGAAATCAGGCGAAGTGATTTCAGCAGAAGTTGTACGCATTGACCATAACTTTGTGGTTGTTAATGCCGGATTAAAATCTGAATCTTTAATCCCCCTTGAAGAATTCCTGAACGATCAGGGCGAACTTGAAGTAAACGAAGGTGATTTCGTTTCAGTTGCCATTGATTCCCTGGAGAACGGTTACGGTGACACCATTCTGTCCCGCGATCGTGCAAAACGTCTGTCTGCATGGTTGTCTCTTGAAAAAGCACTGGAATCCGGTGAAATGGTTACCGGTACCATTACAGGTAAAGTTAAAGGTGGTTTGACCGTTATGACTAACGGTATCCGTGCTTTCCTGCCTGGTTCACTGGTTGATCTGCGTCCTGTCAAAGACACAACGCCTTATGAAGGCAAAACCATGGAATTCAAGGTCATCAAGCTTGACCGTAAACGTAATAACGTTGTTCTGTCACGCCGTTCCGTCCTTGAAGTGAACATGGGCGAAGAGCGTCAGAAACTGCTTGAAACCCTGAAAGAAGGTGCTGTTGTTACCGGTATCGTTAAAAACATTACCGATTACGGTGCGTTCGTTGACCTGGGTGGTATTGATGGCTTGCTGCACATCACCGATATGGCATGGCGCCGTGTACGTCACCCATCCGAAGTGCTCAGCGTTGGCCAGGAAGTTGAAGCCAAAGTTCTTAAGTTCGATCAAGATAAAAGCCGTGTATCCCTGGGTGTTAAACAGCTGGGCGAAGATCCATGGGTTGGTCTGGCACGTCGTTACCCACAAAACACACGTTTGTTCGGCAAGGTAACCAACCTGACCGATTACGGTGCATTTGTTGAAGTGGAAACAGGTATTGAAGGTCTGGTTCACGTTTCTGAGATGGACTGGACAAACAAAAACGTTGATCCCCGTAAAGTGGTCAGCCTGGGTGAAGAAGTTGAAGTCATGGTTCTGGAAATCGACGAAGACCGTCGTCGTATTTCGCTGGGCATGAAGCAATGCCGTGCAAACCCATGGGAAGATTTTGCAAGCAACTTCAAACGTGGCGACAAAGTTCATGGTGCCATCAAGTCCATCACTGACTTTGGCGTGTTTATCGGTCTGCCTGGCGGTATTGATGGCCTGGTTCACCTGTCTGACCTGTCCTGGACAGATTCCGGTGAAGAAGCCGTTCGCAACTTCAAGAAAGGCGACGAGATCGACGCAGTTGTTCTGGCTATCGACACCGACAAAGAGCGCATTTCTTTGGGTATCAAACAGCTGGAAGGCGACCCGTTCAACAACTACGTATCTTCCAACGATAAAGGTGCGGTTGTTCCTGGTGTTGTTAAATCAGTTGAGCCTAAAGGTGCGGTTGTTACCTTGTCTCTGGACGTTGAAGGTTACCTGCGTGCATCAGAAATTTCAGTAGGTCGTGTCGAAGATGCCACGACTGCCCTGAAAGAAGGCGACAATATCGAAGCCATGATCCTGAATGTAGATCGTAAATCCCGTTCAATCCAGCTGTCTATCAAGGCACGTGATAATGCGGAAACGGCCGATGCATTGCAGCGCATGACAGATTCAAGTGCTTCTTCAGGTACAACCAATCTGGGTGCCTTGCTTAAGGCTAAACTAGATCAAGCTAAAGACGAATAAACAGTGACTAAATCAGAGTTGATTGAAGCACTGGCAGCAAGCTATCCGCAGCTTGCTGCACGCGATACGGAATACGCGGTTAAAACCATGCTGGATGCCCTGACCGATGCCTTGGCAAGAGGTCAGCGCATAGAAATCAGGGGTTTTGGCAGCTTTTCTTTATCGCAGCGTGCTCCACGGATAGGTCGTAATCCCAAATCGGGTGAGCAAGTGATGGTACCTGGCAAAAGGGTGCCTCACTTCAAAGCTGGTAAAGAGTTGCGCGAGCGTGTAGATTCTGTATTTAAATCACTTAATGAGCTTAAATCAGAATCTTTGGCTCATGAAGATCTGGATCGGAAAGATATTAAAGTAGCTAATTTCTAGCTTGTTTAATTGTTTTCCATAAAAAAACTCCGAAGTAAACACTTCGGAGTTTTTTTTGTTTATAAATTGTGAAAAACAGGAATGTCGTATTTAAAATAGCGAATTCGCATTACAATGTGTTGTTTTCGGGATTTGAGGAGAAAATTGATGCGTTATCTCATTTGGGCATTGCGCCTGCTTATATTTTTACTTGTCTTGTTATTTGCCCTGAAAAATACAGAGCCGGTTTCGGTTAAATTCTTTTCAGATGTGGCGGTTACCAATATTCCCCTGATTGTTGTCTTGCTGGTGACTTTCTTCCTCGGGGCGATATTTGCATACTTATTGAGCGTATTGGTGCGTTTGAAAAAATCCCGAGAAGTCAGTCAGCTTAAAAATGAACTGGCCCGTCTCAAAAAAGATATTGCCAAAGACAGTAAACCTGTCATCGCCACGCATGCGGCAGCAAAAACATCAGATTCAACTTCGGTTGCCAAGGTCTAGGAGTATAAATCAGTGGATTACGAGGCCTGGTGGTTGATATTGATCCCCATTCTGTTTGGTTTGGGGTGGATAGCCGCGCGAGTTGATGTGCGCCAAATGATGTCTGAAACGCGGCAATTGCCCGACTCCTATTTCAAGGGGCTTAATTTTCTGCTGAATGAAGATCACGATAAAGCGATTGATGCCTTTGTTGAAGTGGCCAAGCTGGATACGGAAACCATAGAGCTGCATTTCGCGCTGGGAAATCTGTTTCGCCGCCGTGGTGAAATTGAACGGGCAATACGGGTTCATCAAAGCCTTCTTTCGCGCGCAGACTTGCCTAAAGAAGAACGGGATCATGCCCAACATGAAATTGCCCAGGATTTTTTCAAGGCAGGCATGCTTGACCGTGCAGAGGCGGCTTTTAAAGCGGTGCTTGATAGCAGTTTCGCGGTCTCGGCCAACCGCTCCCTGATCCGTATTTACGAGGCCGAACATGATTGGCCCAAGGCCATCGAGGCTGTAAAGCATTTGCATAAGATTCTTGATGAACCGGTGCCGCAGCTTATTCATTATTATTGCGAACTTGCCCAGCAGGCAATGCAATCGAAGCAGCCCGATATTACTTATATAGAAATGCAGCTTAAGCAGGCTGAGCAGGCCTTGCTTAAACAGCAGACAGCGCTTCTTACGAATGCTGCATCCGTGCGAATTGCCATGTTAAGGGCAAAGTTGTTGAAAATACAGGCAGACATGGCAGGGGAAAGGAAATATCTGGAAGGTATTCTGGCCAATGCGCCAGAGTATGCTGGTTTGATTGCCGCTGATTTGCTGGATAATTATAAACAGGCGCAGCAGGCGGAGTTGGGGCTTGATTTATTAAGGCAGCATTATATGAGCCATCCTTCACTGGATTTGTTTAAAATTGTCTTCAGTGAGTTTCGTGGGCAGAAAGGTGCAAAACCTGCCTGGGAATTTGCCTCTGAATCCTTGCGTCTGCATCCTTCTTTATTGGGGCTGGATAAGCTGCTTGAAGTTGAGCTTAAAGCGGCAGCCGGTGAAAACGGATCCGGCCATGAGGGTGAAATTTTACCTGATGTCGAGTTATCGCTCTTGCATAAAATGATTCATAAACATACCCAAAGGCTTGATCGCTACAGTTGCAGTTCATGTGGTTTTCAGGCGCGTACTTTTTACTGGCAATGTCCTGGCTGCAATATGTGGGAAACCTATGCGCCCAGAAAACTAGAGGAAATGTAATGAATACTTTTCCGCTGGACATTATCAAACAGAAAAAAATACTGGTCATTGGCGATCTAATGCTTGACCGCTATTGGTTTGGAGAGGTGGAGCGGATCTCTCCCGAAGCGCCGGTGCCGGTCGTGCGGGTGGCACGTCGGGAAGACCGTTTGGGCGGTGCGGCCAATGTAGCCCGGAATATTATCGCCTTGGGGGCAAAAGCGTCATTGCTGGGTATTGTGGGGGCAGATGAAGCGGGTGAGCAAATTCAATACCTGACTGATGAAGCCGGTATCGATCCTTATCTTGTGCGGGACCACAGCTTGCATACCACGCTTAAAATGCGGGTATTGGGGCGGCAGCAACAATTGCTGCGAATTGATTTTGAATATCCGCCTCAACCAACTGCATTACAGCAGCTTGATGAAAAAGCCAAAACACTCATTGCCGAACATGATGTCCTGGTACTCTCCGATTATGCCAAAGGTACGCTAACGCATATCGAGGCCATGATTGCGTATGCCAAAGAACGTAAAATTCCGGTTCTGGTTGACCCGAAGGGAGACAACTATGCCCGTTATCATCATGCCAGCCTGCTTACGCCCAACCGTTCTGAAATGCAGCAGGCAGTAGGCCCCTGGAAATCAGAAGGGCAACTTGAAGAGCTGGCCCAGGCTTTGCGCAAAAGGCATAATCTTGAAGCCTTGCTTGTGACTCGCTCAGAGCAGGGCATGACCCTGTTTACCAATCAGGGACGTTCCCACGAAGATGCACAGGCACAAGAGGTGTTTGATGTGTCCGGTGCCGGAGATACCGTGCTGGCTACGCTTGCGGTAACCCGGTCGGCAGGCCTTGACTGGCCAGAGGCAATGTACTGGGCCAATAAGGCAGGCAGTATTGTCGTGGGTAAATTAGGAACTTCCATAGTAAGTGCAAAGGAATTGTTATGATTGTAGTGACTGGTGCCGCCGGGTTTATTGGCAGTAATATTGTTCGGGGCCTGAATAGCAAGGGAATTACCCGTGTTGTGGTGGTTGATGACCTGACCGATGGTGATAAATTCGTTAATTTGCGTGATTGTCAGATTGCCGATTATCTTGATAAAGATGATTTTCGCGCACGTATCAATAGTGGCAATATCGGTTCGATCAAAGCCATTATTCATCAGGGCGCCTGCTCCGACACCACTGAGCGGAACGGGCGTTTCATGATGGATAATAACTATCGGGTTACGCTGGAGCTGTTCAATTTTTGCCAGGCCCGCTCCATTCCATTTATTTATGCTTCATCTGCAGCAGTGTATGGGGCAGGGCCAGTCTATACCGAAGACCTGCAAAATGAAAAGCCGTTGAATGTGTACGGCTATTCGAAATTTCTTTTTGATCAGGTCGTGCGAAACCGCATGGGTAACTTAACCGCCCAGGTAGTGGGTTTGCGTTATTTTAATGTTTATGGGCCGCATGAACAGCATAAGGGAAGAATGGCTTCGGTGGCTTTTCATAATATGAACCAGTTTCTCGATGAAGGGCATGTTCGCCTGTTTGGTGGCTGGGATGGTTATGGTGATGGTCAGCAAAGCCGTGATTTTGTTTCGGTTGAAGACGTTGTTAATGTCAACCTGCATTTTCTTGAGCATCCCGAACAGTCCGGTATTTTCAATTGTGGCTCGGGGCGTGCCCAGCCATTCAATGATGTTGCCAGGGCAGTGGTTAATACGCTGCGTGCCGAGCAGGGTGATCCACCACTTTCCCTTGAAAAGCTGGTTGAGCTGGGCCTGATTCGTTATACCCCGTTTCCGGAAGACCTCAAAGGGCGTTATCAAAGCTTTACCCAGGCTGATCTGGGGGCTTTGCGTGAGGCCGGTTATACGGCGCCAATGCTGGATGTTGAAACAGGCGTGGGACGTTATGTGAAACAGCTTCGCCAGGGCGTTAAAAAATAAAACCGGTTTAATTCCTGGTTTGATAGGGCTGAAAAAAAACCATCTGTATTTATACGGATGGTTTTTTTTATCGCAAAATCCATTTTAAAAAGAATAATTAAAGCATTATCAATAGCTAGTGTTATTTTCAGGTGCTGATAATGGATAAAAAGACTTTGCTGGAAATGTTGCTGGTATGTGCGCTCTTGTTGGGATCCTCTTTAATAGTGTCTATTTCCTGGGCGGCCGATGTCAATTCGGCAAGTCAGGCGCAACTGGTTTCCATCAAGGGGATTGGTATTAAAACAGCCGAGCGGATCATCAGGGAAAGGCAACGAGCGGGCCCTTTCAGGTCGCAAGATGATTTTGCGCTCAGGGTGAAAGGAATTGGCAAGAAAAGGGCAAAGCGTTTATTCGATGCCGGTTTAACACTGGATGAAGCCGCTTTTCCCGGAGCAGGGAAAACGATTGGCCAGCGGTCTGTTTCTTCCGGGACAAAGTCAGGAAAAGTGACTGCTGCCACGCCCAAATTAATTAAACCGCTTGCAAAGAAAAGTGATTGACCGGAAAAAATCATAGTGCGTTTGGGTGGAAATGGTATATGATTTCACTACTATGATGAATACTTATCCAACTATCGAAGATACCATTGGCAATACACCTCTGGTGCGTTTGCAACGCCTTCCTAGCGAATTTGGGCAGGCCAGGGGAAATGTCATTCTTGCCAAGCTTGAAGGTAATAACCCGGCAGGTTCGGTCAAGGATCGTCCCGCTTTGTCCATGATTAAACATGCCGAAGAGCGCGGGCAAATAAAGCCGGGAGATACCCTTATTGAGGCAACCAGTGGCAATACGGGTATTGCGCTGGCCATGGCTGCTGCAATCAGGGGCTATAAAATGATACTTATAATGCCTGATAACCTCTCTCTCGAGCGGCGGGCATCAATGAAAGCTTATGGCGCAGAACTCATTTTAACCAGGGCCGACCAGGGTGGTATGGAATATGCCCGTGATCTGGCGTTAAGCATGCAATCAGAGGGCAAGGGGCTGGTTCTTGATCAATTTGCCAATCCTGATAACCCGTTGGCGCATATAGAAGGCACCGGGCCCGAAATCTGGCGTCAAACCAAGGGTCAGGTAACTCATTTTGTAAGTGCAATGGGTACAACCGGTACCATTATGGGAACCGGTTCATTTCTCAAGTCACAGAATCCGGCGATTGAAATAGTAGGGGCGCAACCGGCTCCAGGGGCGTCCATCCCGGGCATAAGAAAGTGGTCTGAAGAGTATCAGCCCAAAATATATAACCCTCAGGGTGTTGATCGTTTTGAGCTGATCAGCCAACAGGAAGCCGAAGAGATGGCGCGTAGGGTGGCGGCCGAAGAGGGTATTTTTGGCGGGATTTCTTCTGCCGGTGCCTTGGTGGCTGCGCTCAGGGTGGCCCAAAGGGTAAGTAACTCAACCATTGTTTATATTGTTTGTGACCGGGGTGACCGTTACCTGTCGCAGGGTGTATTTAATTAAGTACGTTATGGGTAAAACCCAAGTAATAATCATCTTATCAAAATAAAACTGTCTATTTTGTCATATTGAAACTATTTTTTGTTGTTATTTGTTAAGTGTTTCTGATCTATTTTCCCCTGTTTTGATAATTATCAAGACAGGGTAGCCCTTTAATCAGTACTATTAACGACTATGAAAGTAGTGTCTATTTTTTCCACCCCTAAAAGTCTTCCTGAGCATGAACGGCAAAAGCGTCGGCATATGGTTGCCCGTCTTGGAATTGCCTGGTTGGTCATGATGCAGGTTATGATGCTTGCTTTCCCCGGTTATTTGCGTGGCAATTATATTGGTACGGAAAGCCTGGCCATGCTGGATATTGCCATCGTTTTCATGAACTGGATCAGTCTCGCATTAACCATGCCGGTTCTTTTGTACAGTGCCTGGCCAATCTGGCAGGGTGTTTTCAGGCAATCGGCTTCCCGTTCAATAAGTATTAATATGGACTGGCCTGTTGCACTGGGTATTATTGTTGCTTTCATCCCAAGCGCTATCGCTACGTTCAACCAGCAGGGCGAAGTTTACTTTGAGTCCATCAGCATGTTCGTTGCCTTTTTGCTAACTGCACGCTATCTTGAATTCTGTGCGGGCCAATCGGCCCGTTATAGCCAGGGCAGTATTCCTGCCATACTGGAAAAAGAACGTATCAACATGACAGAAAAAGCTGACAAAATCGCTTTTTTCTTCGTCTGTGTACAAATATTACTGGCTATCGCCAGTGCTGCTGTCTGGTATCTGTTTATAAATAAAGCGTATGCAGTTCCCGTCTTGGTTGCGCTTTTTGTCATGAGTTGCCCCTGTGCCCTGTCAATGGCTGTTCCTACCGCATCCTCTGCGGCACGCGCAATTTTTCTCAATAATCCCGATTTATCCCTGCAACAACAGGAATTCGTGTTGGTACAAACTAAAAAAACAGCCAACCAGAATCTTTATGGCTCATTAATATGGCATTTATTAATGGCGCCTTTGGCCATGTTTGGTCTTGTTGCACCATGGGTTGCCGCTATTACAATGCTATTGTCTTCTTTGGCTGTTGCCTGGAATTCATGGTATTTATATAAGAAATTCCAAAACCGGAACTTTGTAATTGGTACTGGTTGGGCAGTAGGGAAAGCTGTCCAGGGATAAATGAAATGGAATCTTTGTTTTTATTGTTATCCATTTCGTTTTTGTTTGTAGTCGGCATCGGAATAGCGCTGTTTTGGGCGGTGTTTTCTGGCCAGTTTGATGATACAGAAGAAAACGGTCAATCCATTCTTAAAGATAATGACTCGCATCATAAGTAAATTCAGTCACTGAAAGGCGGTAATTTGTTGTATGGCAACAAAACAGCTGGTTTTAATTTGAGTTCATGTAAAATGCGGGCCGACATGCGATTAAATGCTTACAGTGTATTTACCTGTTGATTCAGGTCAAATCCAATTTGTAAAAATGATTCATGATTCTTGGTGGTATCACATAGAAATACGTAGTTACTTTTAGAGAGGATGGTCTATGCGTACTCAAAACGCAACTGTTAATGAAGCCGAAACCTTCAATTACAAGGTTGTTCGGCAGTTCGCCATTATGACGGTGATCTGGGGGATTGTGGGGATGTTCGTTGGCGTCTTTATTGCCGCACAACTTATCTGGCCCAATCTGAATTTTGTTGATTGGTTAAGTTACGGACGTCTTCGTCCTTTACATACCAATGCGGTTATTTTCGCCTTTGGCGGAAGTGGTCTGTTTGCTACTTCATATTATGTAGTGCAACGTACCTGTCAGGCCCGCCTGTTTAGTGACAAACTGGCTGCCTTCACCTTCTGGGGATGGCAACTGGTTATTGTGGGGGCAGTTATTTCATTGCCAGCCGGCTTTACCAGTACCAAAGAATATGCCGAGCTGGAGTGGCCTATCGATATCCTGATCGCTTTGGTCTGGATTTCTTATGCCATTGTTTTTTTTGGCACCATTGTTAAACGTAAGGCAAAACATATTTATGTGGCAAACTGGTTCTTTGGTTCATATATTTTAACCATTGCCGTTCTGCATATTTTCAATAATATTCAAATGCCATGGGGCTGGTTCAAGTCTTACTCTGCTTATGCTGGTGTGCAAGATGCCATGGTTCAATGGTGGTACGGACATAATGCGGTTGGTTTCTTCTTGACAACCAGCTTTTTGGGCATGATGTATTATTTCGTGCCCAAGCAGGCAGAGCGTCCCGTTTTCTCATATCGCCTGTCTATTGTCCACTTCTGGTCACTGGCCTTTACCTATATGTGGGCTGGTCCGCACCACTTGCTGTACACCTCTTTACCTGACTGGACCCAAAGTCTGGGTATGGCATTTTCCCTGATCCTGCTGGCACCATCATGGGGCGGTATGATTAACGGTATCAGGACCATGTCCGGCGCCTGGCATAAACTAAGAACAGATCCAATCCTGAAATTCATGGTTGTGGCATTGTCTTTCTACGGTATGTCTACCTTTGAAGGCTCAATGATGTCAATTCGCTCAGTCAATGCCTTGTCACATTACACAGAATGGACTGTCGCACACGTACACTCCGGTGCATTGGGCTGGGTTGCCATGATTACCTTTGGCAGTCTGTATTACATGATTCCCCGTTTGTGGGGCCGTGACAGCATGGCCAGCAAATCCCTGGTGGAAGCCCATTTCTGGATTGCAACAATTGGCGTGGTTCTTTACATCGCGTCCATGTGGATTGCCGGTGTAATGGAAGGCCTGATGTGGCGTTCGGTTGAGCCAGACGGTACCCTGACTTATGCATTCGCCCAGGCATTGAGCTCCAAATACGTGCTGTACATCATCCGTTTCTTCGGTGGGGCGATGTTCCTGTCCGGTGTCATCATTATGCTGTACAACGTTATTATCACGATCAAAGGACAAAAGCCTGTTAATCCTGCAGTGCCTGTTGGTTCTTCTGAAGATTCTCACCAGGCATCCGTAACCGGTGCTCCTGCAACAGTGTAATTAGGAGAACAATAATGTCTAATAAACCGAATCGCTTTTTTTCTCATGAAACGATCGAGAAGAATATCGGCATCATGATTATCCTCAGTATTCTGGTGATTTCATTCGCCGGTCTGGTGCAAATCGTTCCTTTATTCTTCCAGCACTCTACCACGCAGCCGGCAGAAGGGATTAAACCCTATACTCCATTGCAGCTGGCTGGTCGTGATACTTACATCAAGGAAGGTTGTGTTGGCTGTCACTCACAGCAGGTGCGTCTGCTTCAGTCCGACGTCCTGCGTTATGGCCATTACTCCGTAGCTGGAGAGTCTGTCTACGACTACCCGTTTCTGTGGGGTTCCAAACGTACCGGTCCCGATCTGGCCCGTGTAGGCGGTCGCTACTCAGACGACTGGCACCGTCTTCACTTGCGTGATCCCCGTGCATTGGTTAAAGAGTCCAACATGCCCGGTTACTACTGGTTGCAACACAAGGATATTTCCAATCTTGATCTGAAACCCCGTATGGAAGCATTGCGCAGGTTGGGTGTTCCATATACTGATGAAGATATCGCCAATGCCAATAAAGCACTGGCAGGCAAAACAGAAGAAGATGCTGTTATTGCCTACCTGCAAAGTCTTGGTGTTGGTTTTATCGCTGCAGTACGTGCCCAGGAAGCCGCTGCTCCAGCAACACAGGCAGTCTCATCAGAGGGTAACTGATATGGGTATATTAAATGGTGTGTTTACCTTCATATCTATGTTGATGTTTTTTGGAATCATCTGGTGGGCATGGTCCAGGCACCGTGCCAAAGATAACGAAGAGGCATCAATGTTGCCTTTCGCATTGCCAGATGAAGGATCGGATAAAGGAAATCAGAATAAGGGGTATGGATCATGAGTGATTTCTTCAATAGTGGATGGGGTTACTGGATCTCCATCATTGCACTGGGTGGTGTTGCATTTTGTCTTTGGTTGTTGTTCACACAGCGTTCATGGCTGGGTGGTGCTCCCAAAGGGGAAGAAAGTACAGGGCACGTTTGGGACGGTATTGGTGAGCTGAATACACCGGTGCCACGCTGGTGGACTATCATGTACATTGGTTTGTGTGTTGCCGCATTGGCTGTCATGTTCCTGTATCCGGCACTTGGAACCAATCCGGGTCTTGTTGGCTATACCGCAGCCAAACAGGTAGAGCAAGAGCGTGAAGAGTACATGCAAATGATTGCGCCGGTCTACGAGAAGTTTTCAGCAATGCCCATTGATGAGCTGGTCAAAAATGCGGAAGCCCATACGATTGGCGAGCGTCTGTTCCTGAATAACTGTGCACAGTGTCACGGTTCAGATGCCAGGGGTTCCACCAACTATCCCAACCTGACTGATAACGACTGGTTATATGGTGGCGAGCCTGAAGTACTGGTGCAAACCATTACAGAAGGACGTCATGGCATCATGGCTCCGCTTGGTGCCGCCATTTCGCCTGCCAAAGCCAATGAAACTGCACATTATGTGCGTTCATTGTCCGGTTTAAGTCATGATGCAACCTTGGTGCCAGCCGGTGAAGCCACTTTCAAGCAGTTTTGTGTTGCCTGTCACGGTGTCGATGCCAAGGGTAACAAGGCGCTGGGCGCACCAAACCTGACCGATAACATTTGGTTGGGCAGCAGCTCCAGGGATGTTATTGTCAATACGATCCTGAACGGACGTGAAGGTATTATGCCAGCACAGAAAAACCTGCTTTCAGCAGACCAGATCCGTATGTTGGCAGCATATGTGTGGAGCCTTTCCAACAAAGAGGCTGTTGCGCAGTAATAGTTAGTTAAGGGAAATAGAATGAGTAATGATCAACGTAACGAAGGCAATTCTTCCGAACAAGTTCCAGCATGGCAACCTGTACAAATCCAGCGACCGCAAGTATCAAGTTCGGCGGGTTTGACAGAAGAAGAAAGCAGTCGGGTTATTGCAGAGGTTAAGGCTAAAATTTATCCTCGGTCGGTAACTGGCATATTCGCCCGCTGGAGAATCATTCTCGTTCTTTTTACCCAAGTGCTTTATTATGGTTTGCCATGGTTGCAATGGAACGACCGTCAGGCCGTTCTGTTTGACCTGGCTGCCCGCAAGTTTTATATCTTTGGCCTGGTTTTGTGGCCTCAGGATGTGGTTTATCTGGCTGTTATTTTAATAATTTCAGCTTATGCCCTGTTTTTATTCACAGCACTGGCGGGGCGCCTGTTCTGTGGATACGCCTGTCCGCAAACGGTATATACCGAAATTTTCATGTGGATAGAGCGCAAGGTTGAAGGAGACCGGGTTGCCCGTATCCGCCTTGACGAAGAGCCCTGGTCATTGCGCAAGTTCCGCATCAAGGCAACCAAACATATTTTATGGATTGCCCTGGCTTGGTGGACAGGGTCAACTTTTATTGGCTATTTTGCACCAATTCGTGAACTGGGCTCCGATCTTATCAATCTGGAACTGGGCCCATGGCAGTGGTTCTGGATCGTATTTTATTCTGTTGCAACCTGGGGTAACGCCGGTTTCCTCCGTGAATCGGTCTGTAAATACATGTGCCCTTATGCTCGTTTCCAAAGCGTAATGGTTGACTCGGACACCTTTGTTGTTACCTATGACAAGATTCGTGGTGAGCCTCGTGGCGGAAGGTCACGCAAAGTCAATCATCATGACCTGGGCCTGGGAGACTGTATCGACTGTACGGCCTGTGTGCAGGTTTGTCCAACCGGGATCGACATCCGCAATGGCCTGCAATACATGTGTATTGGCTGTGGTGCCTGTATTGATGCCTGTGACCAGATTATGGATAAAATGAATTATCCCAAAGGTCTTATTCGTTACACTTCAGAAAACGGTATGCTGGAAGGTCTCGACAACAAACAGGCAAGAAAGCGTTTATTCAAGCCGCGTGTTTACGTTTATTTGACCTTGCTAACAATTTTTATCATCGGGTTCTTGGTATCAGTTGCAATGCGCACACCCTTACGGATGGATGTCATGCGTGACCGTGGCGCACTGGGTCGGGAAATACCAGGCGGCCTGATTGAAAACGTATATCGTGTTCAAATCATTAATATGACTGAAGGGCCGCTTGATCTTGAAATTGTGGCTAATAGTACACAAATCAAAAATGCGACGGTACTTGCCGGTGAAAAAGATAATGCCAAGGTAACCGTTTCTCCCTTTGCCAATGAATGGGTTCCATTGGTGGTGCGGGTTCCTGCAGAAGGCGTTGCACCCGGTATTTATGATCTGAACCTGAAAGCCCAAACCCTGGAAGGTACTGAAGTTAATCTGAATGCAGAAGAAAAAACCAGCTTCTACGTTCCAAAATAAACAGGAAATTGAAATGGCAGCACAATCTGATAACGATCTTGATGTTAACCCTTGGTATAAAGAGCCTTGGCCATGGATTATTATGGCAGGCCCCGCGTTAGCGATAATTGGTTGTATTATCACTATTGTGCTAGCATTAACTACCAATGTAGATCAACAAATACAGGTTAAAGGTGTCAAGCAGGGGCTTTTTGTCAGTAAAGACGGCTCAGATATTCCCCAGCTTGGTTCAGACAGGAAATTGGAAAAAGAACAGGTTAAATAACAACACAAGGAGATATATGCGTACCATAATGTGGATAGTATGGCCATCTTTTTTGGCGGCAGGGCTGTTAAGCGGTGTGGTATTTGCTCTAATTGATCCTACGAATATATTTCTATTCGGTTATAAGCAGCTTAGCATTGAGGTGGTCTATGCAGGTGGTTTTTTCCTGTTCTGGCTTCTGGCTGCTTTTTCCAGTTTCTTAAGCCTGTTTATGGCAAATACGCGGGGCAATAATAAGCTCTTCGCTAATAGCGAAGAGGATCTGTAATGTGTTCCTGTGACAGTTAATAAACCAATAAAAAACAAGTATAAACCGGTTTTATACTTGTTTTTTCAGTTTAATGGTTTGGTCTTGCTTCAGCAGTTCGTGCAAACCGTGCTTGTTTAATAATTGCACCTGTCGCTGATGAATCCGGATCAGGCCTTCTTTGGCAAAGCGTGACAACAGGCGGCTTACTGTTTCAAGGGTAAGGCCCAGATAATTTCCAATTTCTTCCCGGCTCATTCTTAAAATGAACTCGGTAGGGGAGTAGCCTAAATTGGTAAAGCGCTCTGATAAGTTAAGTAAAAAGGAAGCAACCCGCTGCTCTGAGCGCATGGCGCCCAAAGACAGCACCAGGTTATGGGAACGTGATATTTCTTTACTTAAAATTTTCCATAACTGGTGTTGCAAGGCAGGAATTTCCTGGGTTAATACATCGAGGTCATTCAACCGTAATACACAAACCTCGGTATCTTCCAGGGCAATAGCATTGGATAAATGCGTTTCTTCACCAAACCCGTCAAGGCCAAGAAGTTCACCAGCCAGGAAAAAGCCGGTAATTTGTACATGACCGCTTTCGTTTTCCAGTTGTGTTTTCATGGAGCCATAACGGATACTGTAAATCGCAGTAACAGGGTCACCAACCTTAAAAAATAAAGTTCCTTTTGGAATACGGATACGTTCTTTGATAAGCTCGGTCAGTCTTTGCTGTTCGGAAGGATTCAGACCACCAGGGACACATAAATGTCCCAGCATACAAGAGGAACAGTGAATTGATTCTAAC
>JAAYHN010000034.1 GCA_012735395.1 Alcaligenaceae bacterium
GCATTTAACAGGTGAGGACATGAGCATCCCTATTTCAAACCCCGCCGCTTTTGCAAACTGGCCCAAAGACCTGAGGTAAACCTGTTTAATCTACATAGCCGGGTTGGACAATTAAATGTTAGAATGAGCCTCATAGTGGGAAAGTGGGTCAGGCAATGGCCCATTTATTTATTTTCCTTTAGCATAAAGAAATCAGGCCTCTCAAACAGTCATATGACAGATCAATATAATTCACTGTATCAATCATTTGAATGGTTAGTTCCATCACATTTCAACATCGCAGATGCCTGTTGCCATCGCTGGGCGTCCAGCCCTCACGAGGCCCGACAAGTTGCCATCTATTTTGAAGACCAGGTTGGCCAGCTCACGCTGTTAACCTACGGGCAGCTCTCAGAAAAAGTCAATAAACTGGCCAATGGTTTCATTCGCATGGGTATCCAACCCCAGGACCGTATCGCCATCGCCCTGCAGCACTCTGCCGAAACTGCGGTAACCATACTGGCGGCCCTTACTGTAGGTGCCATTGCCGTACCTCTTACAAGCTCATTGATCAGCGCAGAATATGCCGAACGCCTGAATGACTCCCAGGCAAAAGTTGCCATTGTAGACAAACACTCCATCGCAGCCGTCATGTCTGCCATTGACAATCATTCATCGGTCAAGCAAATTATTGGCATTCATACCGAAGACGAACGCATTATTCCATGGCGCACTCTTCTTGCCAGGCAACCCGGCACCTTTACCCCAGTCATTGTCAGCTCAGACTCACCGGCCCTGTTAATTTACCCCGATCCAAAAGAAAACAAGCCGCTCAAGGGCACCCTGTTGCATCAAAGCGCACTTATTGGCACCTTGCCCGGCTTTGTCGCCTCACAAAACTGGTTCCCCAAAGGCAATGATATTTTCTGGACCTCTTTCGACTGGAGCACCCCCCACGGGCTGCTGAATGCCTTGCTGCCAACCCTTTATTTCGGGCGCTCCATTGTAGGCTGCCCGGCCGGGCGCACCATTCCCCGTCTGTTCACCCTGCTCGAGCACTATCAAATCACCAATATGCTCGTTTCCAGTTACGAACTGAACCGGATTAAAAACCACCACGATCCCCTGCTTGATTTCAAGATTGCAATCAGGTGCATTTCCTGCCCCGATACCGAAGTAACAAACGAATTGCGTGAATGGGTCAAATCCCGTTTCGATGTTACCATCAATAGCATTTTCGCCCCTCTCGGCTTTGGTTACATCATTGGTGAGAGCCATGAAAAATGGCCTTCAAAACCTGAAAGCATTGGCAAACCTTATCCGGGCCATACCATTGCCATTATTAACGAAAACGGTGATGAAGTGGAAGCTGGCCAAATTGGTGAAATAGCCATACACACCAGCGACCAGCACGACTACCCGGATCCGGGCATTTCACTATCTTACTGGTCCAATGCCCAAATTCACGATACGCAAAAAAACCAGGAATGGATACTAACGGGTGTTCGTGGCTATACAGACCAAAACAATTACTTCTGGCGGGCTCCCGAAAGTACGCCACCTGAACTGGTTTCCTGAACAAGAGGTTAAAATGGCTATCTATCAAATTGATGATCTTGCCCCCAAAATCGACCCTTCTGCCTTTGTATTTGAAAATGCAACGCTTATTGGCAATGTCACACTGGCAGCCAATGTCAGCATTTGGGCCAATGTATCCATCCGTGCCGATAACGACAGCATTACCATCGATGAAGGCAGTAATGTCCAGGAAGGCAGTGTTTTGCACGTTGATGCCGGCACACCGCTTTACATTGCAAAAAATGTGACGGTTGGCCATCAGGCCATGCTGCACGGTTGCACCATTGGCGAAGGTTCCCTCATTGGCATGCAGGCGATTGTGCTGAACAATGCCATTATTGGCAAAAACTGTATTATTGGTGCAGGTGCCATCGTTCCCGAAGGCAAGGTTATTCCAGACAACTCACTGGTTGTTGGCGTGGCAAAAATTGTCCGCAGCCTGAGCGAGGAAGATATTGCCAATATGCATAAAGGCACCCATCACTACGTTGAACAGGGCAAACGCTACTCCCAACGCCTGAAACGCCTTGATTAATCCTGTTTCAGAGCCTACTTATTTGCCGTCATGAATGATTCTTTAAAAAAATACCTGTTTGAAGACCGCAGCGCACGTGTTCAAACCGTTAACCTGACCCAAACCTGGGCCAATGCCCAGGCTCACCAGCAATATCCCGTCATTATCCGGAACCTGCTGGGTGAGCTCAGTGCCGCTGCCGTATTGCTAACTTCCAATATCAAGTTTGATGGTTCACTCATACTGCAATTGCAGGGAGATGGCCCCATCACCCTGATCGTGGTAGAGTGTGACACCGAGCTGCGGGTACGTGCTACCGTAAAAATGCGCCAGGAATTTGTCTGCCCCGAAAACGGCACCCTGCAAACACTCCTCAACGCCAACGGTAATGGCCGTTTTACCGTTGTTCTTGACCCCAAAAACCGCTCTGAAGGCATGCAACCCTATCAGGGGGTTGTGCCCATGCAAGGCAACACTGTAGCCCAGGTGCTTGAGCACTACATGAAAAACTCCGAGCAGCTTGATACCCGGTTATGGCTTGCTGCCAATGCACACAAAGCAAGTGGTTTATTATTGCAGCGCCTGCCTGTTGCCGGAGGCATTCAGCATGAGCAAGACACCCAGGAAGAAACCTGGGAACGGGCCATTCAGTTTGCCGAAACCCTAAGCACCGAAGAACTTCTTGAAATAGACGAAGACACCCTGATTCACCGTCTCTATTGGGAAGAAACGCTAATCGCTTATGAACCCCTGCCCGTCAGCTGGTTTTGCCCCTGCACCCGCGAACGGGTTGCCAAGATGCTTCAAATGTTGGGCAGTGAAGAAATCGCCAATATTTTAAGTGAACGGGACAAGGTTGAAATTTCCTGTGATTTCTGTGGCAAACCCTATATTTTTGACCCTATCGACTGCGCCAAACTATTCCTTGATCCAGACACGGTCATCATTTCAAATAACGAATCAAGGCATTGAAATTTAATAAGCGGAATGGATCAAATACTCCATTTGTAATATTCACAATTTACAACTGGCAAGAGTAAGCACAGACTTGGGTTCATGCTTACTCTTTTCTTTTTTCACTTCACGAAAACAGGCAGGCAAAAAAACAGGCAAATACAACAGCGTAAAAACGGTAAACAATCCGGCCTGGGTTCTGTTGAGTTCCTGCTTATTGCCGCACCTGTATTGTTACTTGGCCTGGGTTCAATAGAAACCGCTTATTGGTATATAAGCCGTCAGGCCGGCAACCTTGCCCTGCTGGAAGCGGCCCGTAGCGCCGCTACCCATCACGGCAACCCGGCCAGCATTGAACAGGCATTTGAAAAAGCACTGTTCCCACTGTTTGCAAGCTCTGGTTCATTTGCCGGGCCGCAACAACGCATGCAGGCCTATTTTGCTTCTGTTACCCAAAAAACCGGCCTAACGCCCTGGCGTATTGTTATACAAAGCCCCACCCAGGCCGATTTCAATCATTTCAAACGCAGCGATCTGGCTATTTCACAACAAACCGGCTTGCCCGCCATAGACAATAATTACCAATATGAACAATATCAACGCATGGGTAAGGCCATCCAGTCTGGCCGCAATATTTACCAGGCAAACACCTTGCTGCTTGAACTCACTTATGCCTATAAACCACTGGTACCTGGCGTAAGCCAATTATTTAAAATGCTGGCCGGCAATACATCTGATTATGCCAGGCAGCTTCAGGCCAATGGCATGCTGCCCATCAAACACAGCCTGTCTGTCAGCATGCAATCACATCCGGTACTCTGGCCTGCCAGTGCAAGTGGCAAGGTGATATATGCGCATGACAGCCAATTAGCCCGCACAACGGGGAGTATATTGCAAAAAAATGATGCTTGTGCCGGTTTATGGTGCAACAACCCATTGCCTCCGGCCGCCGGTACGCCACAGGCAGGCCTGCCACACTCACCTGCTTCGGGAAACGCAATACCGGGTACGGATACACAAAGAAACACAGGTACACAAGGAAACACGGACACCGTTTCCAGTGAACAACAAAGCGGCCAATCCCCTGAAGAAACCCTGCTAGAGCAGAATGATCCTGCCTGCGGCGTTACCTTGTGTTGCACCTGACAGGGGCTTATGTATTTTCCAGAGATGGATATATTTTCGGTTTCCTGAAAATCCGGCCTGCCACTGGCGTTTTTAATGAACGGGCAATAGTACCCTGTTAGTTTTTTTGTTGGTTGACAGGCACAGGCACGGTCGGTGCCATTTCATTGGGAACCAGGATTTGCACCAGTGTTTCGCCCTCATTGATCATGCGCATTTCAATACGGGCACGATCTTCAAGGGCATCTGTTCCGGTTTTCAAATCCTGGACTTCCGCTTTCATGGCATTATTGCGGGCCAATAATGCCTGGTTTTTATCTTGCTGCTCTTTAAGTTGGTCTTTAAGCTCTGCCACACGCAGCCAGCCTGAATCACCCCACCATAATGGGTACTGGATAGCTGCACAGGCCATAAATAACAACAAAAAAAGCAAACGCATAAAACCGTTTCCGTTTAGCGGTTACGCAGGTTATAAAAAGCGTCTACGCCTGGATAAACGGCAACTTCAGCCAGCTCTTCTTCAATGCGCAGCAACTGGTTATATTTGGCCATGCGGTCTGAGCGTGAGAGTGAGCCTGTTTTAATTTGCATCGCATTGGTGGCAACGGCGATATCGGCAATGGTGGAGTCTTCTGTTTCACCGGAGCGGTGGGAAATAACAGCGGTATAACCGGCGCGCTTGGCCATTTCAATAGCCGCAAAGGTTTCTGTTAAGGTACCGATCTGGTTGATTTTAATGAGGATGGAATTACCAATGCCCTGGTCAATGCCCTGCTTGAGGATTTTGGTGTTGGTTACGAACAGGTCATCACCCACCAGCTGTACTTTCTTGCCCAGCAAATCTGTCAGGATTTTCCAGCCTTCCCAGTCATTTTCAGACATACCGTCTTCGATGGAAACGATAGGATATTTATCGCACCATGAAGCCAGCAAGTTGGCAAATTCGGTAGAAGTCAATGAAATACCGCCTTCACCGGCCAGGTGGTATTTACCTTCTTTGTAAAATTCAGAGCTGGCGCAGTCCAGGGCCAGTGCAATTTGCGTACCGGCTTCATAGCCTGCATCGGCAATCGCTTTAAGAATTAACTGGATGGCGGCTTCGTGGTTGGCCACATTAGGTGCAAAACCACCTTCGTCACCCACTGCGGTTGACATACCCTGATCATGAATGATTTTTTTCAAGGCATGAAAAACCTCTGCACCCATGCGCAAGGCTTCACGGAAGCTGCTGGCGCCCACCGGCATAATCATGAATTCTTGCAGGTCCAGCGTATTATTGGCATGCGCACCACCGTTAATGACGTTCATCATGGGAACCGGCATGCTCATGGGGCCACTGCCACCAAAGTAGCGATACAGTGACAGGCCGGATTCATCGGCGGCGGCACGGGCTACGGCCATACTGACAGCCAGCAAGGCATTGGCGCCCAGACGCTCTTTGGATTCGGTACCATCAAGATCAATCAGGGTACGGTCAATAAAGGTTTGCTCCTGTGCATCCAGCCCGATAATGGCTTCAGAAATTTCGGTATTGATGTTTTCTACCGCTTTCAGAACACCTTTTCCCAGATAACGGGATTTATCGCCGTCACGAAGTTCGATAGCTTCACGCTCGCCGGTTGATGCACCAGACGGCACTGCTGCACGCCCCATTGCACCGGATTCCAGCAATACATCACACTCAACGGTCGGATTTCCGCGAGAATCCAAAATTTCACGGCCGATAATATCAACAATAGCACTCATGGTAATGAAGTTCCTGCTTATTCAAAGTATACGTGGTTATTTCTCTAGGCTAGATTGTACATTACAAAGACGCGCTTGTATTTTATCAAGTGTTGCAAGCAATACATCAATTTCCTCATCAGAGATATCCCACATCATTTTTTGCAGGAAGGCATCCCTTTTTACCCGGGTCTGATGCAATAAAACCAGACCGGCTTCGGTAATTTCCACATTAATAACCCGGTTATCATTTTCATCTACCGCACGTGTCAGCAGGCCGTCTTTTTCCATTGCCTTGACATGCCGGGTTAAGGTGGCGGCATCAATCTGCAGTTTTTTAATCAGGTTTTTCTGGGAAATAAGCCCATTATGTAACGCCAGCAGGATTCTCCATCTGACGCCGGAAATACCTACCTCAGCCTCGAAAGAAGAGGCCCAGGTCCGGTACAAACGCCCGATATGCTGCATCATTTCCAGTTGTTTTACCGGCATTACCATTTATACCCCTTTCTGTTTGTCGGTTTTTTTGCTTTTGAAACTAATGGCTGGCAAACGAAATACCCACATTGCCGCACACAGTGTAATGGCAAATACAATCCATAAGCCGGAGTGAATGGCCGTAATTAAAATATCACGTGCACCATCAAGCCAAAATAAAATATCCGAACCGGCCTGTTGCATCTTCCCTGACAGGGATTCCTGCAAAGCGGGATTCACCAGGATCTGGGGATCGGACAGGGAAACAAACCATTCATCAGACAGCTTTCCACTCATGCTTTGCGCCACCTTGGCGCTATATTGATAATTGATAAGTGCCCCAACAATCGCAATACCCAGCATGCCCCCGATCATGCGGATAGACTGGATAAGTGCGGTTGCGATACCCAGGTTTGACTTGCCGGCCACCTCTTGTGAAAAAATAGTCAGGTTAGGCATGATCATGCCCAGGCCAACCCCGCCGGCAACCATATAGGCCATAAACAGATAAGAATTAACCTGCCTGTCTGAGCTGATTACCCCCAGCACGCACAGCAAAACCAGGGCAAAACCGGCATATAGAATCCGGTTGGCCTTATTCAGGTGAATGATAACCCTGCCACTGATAATACTGCCTACCGTCACGCAAACCACCAAAGGAGTAATCATCATGCCTGCAGCATTAGGCGTCAATCCGAACCCGCCCTGTAAAAACAGGGGAAGATAAAACATTAAGGAAAAAAGCGTAAAACCCAGCAATAACGACAGCATAAAAAGCGTGTTCAGACTTTTTTGACGGAAAATCTCGGTTGGTAAAAGCGGGTAAGGATGATGGGATTCCCACTTGAACAGCAAAAGGGACAGCAAAATAAAAATCAGGCCCAGCAGCAAGATGCCCCAATTCATGCCATGGCTGCCCAGTAATTCAATCAATATCTGCAAGCTTCCCAAAACCAGGGCAATTAAAATCGCGCCTACCCAATCCAGCCTGATGACCGCTTTTTTCTGGTAACGAATCAATGGCAGGTATTGCCAAACGCACCATAATCCCAGCAAACCAACGGGCAAATTAACAAAAAAAATTGACCGCCAGCCATAAAACTCGGTTAAAAAACCGCCCAATGACGGGCCAACCACATTGGCAATCCCAAAAGCGGAGCTTAGTATAACCTGCCACTTAAGCCTGATGGCTGGCACCGGAAACAAATCGGGAATACAGGCAAATGCCGTACTGATTAGCATGCCGCCGCCAATGCCTTGCAAGGCACGGGAAAAAATCAGGAAAATCATGCTGTCAGCCATCCCGCTCAGGGCGGAAGCCAGGGTAAATATGACAATAGAAGCCAGCACAAACGGTTTACGCCCGTAAATATCACCCAATCGCCCAAAGATAGGGACGGTAATAATGGACGTTAGTAAATAAGCGGTACCCACCCAGGCATATAAATCAAAGCTGTTCAGTTCTGCCGCAATCGTTGGCATAGCCGTACCCACAATTGACTGGTCAAGCCCAACCAGCATCGTTACAAACCCCAAACCCAGCATGGCCAGAAAAGACTGTCTGAACGATAGCCTTCTTCCTGAACCGGGATCATTTTCATCCACTTCGATTGTTTGAGCAGCCATAAGAGCAAAACCAGAAAATTCAATTGACAGTAAAACTATTTTACTTGAAATAGTTTTACTGTCAATTAAATAAATGGAAAAATGCCGCTGTTCCTTCATCATTAACAAAAGAACAACGGCCTCAGGTGCAATTGAAACGGGCGGCTTGTTAAAACCGGTTTTCGATAAACTCCTGCTGTTTCACAATACGGTCTATTTCCTGCAGTGATTTCAGCAGCGCTTCCATATGCTGCAAAGGCACCGCGTTGGGGCCATCAGACAAGGCCAGTTCAGGATCAGGATGGGTTTCCATAAACAGGCCGGAAATGCCCACTGCCACCGCTGCCCGTGCCAATACAGGCACAAACTCACGCTGCCCACCTGAAGAAGTACCCTGCCCCCCGGGCAGCTGAACAGAATGGGTTGCATCGAACACGACGGGACAGCCCGTTTGACGCATAATAGCCAGGGAGCGCATATCCGACACCAGATTGTTATAGCCAAATGAAGCACCGCGTTCACAGACCATAATATTGGAGCCGTCACCACCAGCGGCAATCGCGGCCTCTTTTGCCTTATTAACAACCTGAATCATGTCTGCCGGCGCAAGAAACTGGCCTTTCTTGATATTGACCGGCTTCAGGGTTGCCGCACACGCCTGGATAAAATCAGTCTGGCGGCACAAAAATGCAGGTGTTTGCAAAATATCCACCACGGATGCCACATCTTTAACCTGGGATTCGTCGTGAACATCGGTTAAAACCGGCAAATTCAGCTCGCTTTTGATATCGGCCAGAATTTGCAAACCTTCTTCCATGCCAGGCCCACGATAAGACTTGCCCGAACTGCGGTTAGCCTTATCGAAAGAGCTTTTATAAACAAAAGGAATATTAAGCTTGCCGGTAATTTCCTGAAGCGCACCTGCGGTCTCAAAAGCCATTTGGCGTGATTCGATCACACATGGCCCAGCGATCAGGAAAAACGGCTTGTCCAGCCCTGCTTCAAACCCACATAATTTCATGGCTTATCCTTGTTTACGCTTGTTTTGATTGGCAAGCGCTGCTTTAATATAACTGACGAATAAGGGATGCTCGGCACGAGGCGTAGAGGTAAACTCGGGGTGGAACTGCACACCCAAAAACCACGGGTGCGAAGGAATTTCCATAATTTCAGGCAGGTTCTCGGTAGGTGTACGGGCACTAATGACCAAGCCGGCCTCTTCAAGGCGGGGTACATAGACATTATTGACCTCATAACGATGGCGATGGCGCTCGTTGACCTGCGGCCCATAGATTTCATAAGCCAATGTACCCTCTGTGACCGGACATGCCTGGGCACCTTTACGCATGGTACCCCCCAGGTCAGAGCCCTCACTGCGGATTTCAACCTTGCCTTCCCTGTCTTTCCACTCGGTAATAAGCGCCACGACCGGATGGGCGGTAGATGGATCCAGTTCGGTACTGTTGGCCCCCCCGAGCTGGGCAACATTACGTGAGAACTCAATGACAGCCAATTGCATGCCAAGACAAATACCCAAGTAAGGCACACCATTTTCACGGGCATATTTAATGGCCTGGATTTTACCCTCGGTACCACGCTTGCCAAAACCGCCGGGCACCAGAATGGCATCCAGGCCTTTCAGGCAATCAATCCCGTTTTCTTCAATGTCTTCGGAATCAATGAAATCAATCACCACTTTTGATTTTGTATAAATACCGGCATGGGCCAGCGCCTCGGTAAGCGATTTGTAAGACTCGGTAAGCTCGACATATTTACCCACCATGCCAATATGCACTTCATGTTCGGGGTGCTCGAGCAAGTTAACCAGGTTATCCCACTTGCTTAAATCGGCTGGCTGGGGTGCCAGGCCCAGTGCATCACAAACAATCTGGTCCAGCTTCTGCTTATGCAGCATGGCCGGTATTTTATAAATGGAATCAGCGTCCCAGACAGAAATAACGGCATCCAATGGCACATTGGAGAACAGGGAAATTTTAGCGCGTTCGTCGTCGGGGATCTGGCGGTCGGCACGACACAGCAAGGCATTTGGATAAATACCGATTTCACGCAGTTTTTGTACGGAATGCTGGGTTGGCTTGGTTTTAAGCTCACCGGCAGAAGCGATATAAGGCACCAGTGTCAGGTGTACAAAAGCAGCCCCCTGACGCCCCAGCCGATGGCTCATTTGGCGGGCGGCTTCAAGGAATGGCAGGGATTCAATATCACCTACGGTGCCACCAATTTCAACAATAGCCACATCGGCCTGGCCATCGTAGGCTTTTTTGGCACCACGAATAATGAAATCCTGGATTTCATTGGTAATGTGCGGAATGACCTGAACGGTTTTACCCAGATAATCGCCACGACGCTCTTTGCGCAGGACAGATTCATAAATTTGCCCGGTCGTGAAGTTATTGGATTTATGCATGCGAGCGGAAATGAACCGCTCATAGTGCCCCAGGTCAAGATCGGTTTCCGCGCCATCTTCGGTCACAAAAACCTCACCGTGCTGGAGAGGACTCATGGTACCCGGATCAACGTTGATATAAGGATCCAGTTTTAACATGGTTACGCGCAAACCGCGTGATTCAAGAATGGCAGCTAAAGAAGCGGCGGCAATACCCTTACCCAATGAAGAGACTACACCACCTGTAACGAATACGTACTTAGTCATCGTAATAAAGCCCTTGGAATGGGCTGTAGCAGGAAATTTGAATTATAACTGAGCCGCATTTTTTTTTCTTCCTGTTATTTTGTTTTTCATAAAACCGTTCAGCCAAAATTTGTACTTTCACCCTGATTCTTGCTACAGTATCCAGATTACTGCGAGCCGGCACACCTTTAAATGACCGTTTGACCGTTGACCCTGTTTAATTCCACCAAAGTGATCTTCATGCAGACAAAAAGAAAAATTATCGTCCTGACCATTGGTTTTATTGTTGCTTTTTTTTCGGCCATTGGCCTGCTTTCATTATGGGCCAGCTCGCTTTATTGAATTAAAAAGGCAGATACACCACGTATCTGCCTGAAAACCCGATTATTTAAAGCGACTGCTTATTCAGTCGTTTTACCATCAAAATGTTCTTCAACCTCATCGGCTTTGGTAGGCTGCAAGACACCATCACGGTGCTCGGGTGGGCCATACAAGGTATACAGTTTCAGGGGGGCCGTTCCGGTATTTACCACATTATGCAGTGCGCCGGCAGGAACAATAATGGCAAAATCATCTTTTACCTGATGACTTACACCATCAAGATATAAAGTGCCCTCGCCTTCTTCGATGCGCAAGAACTGGTCATGGGTTTCATGTACTTCCTGACCAATTTCCTCTCCGGGCTGCAAGGTCATTAAAACCAGCTGCAAATGTTTTCCCGTGTATAACACCTTGCGATAATTCTCGTTTTCAACGGTTAACTTTTCTATATTGTCCACAAAACCTTTCATTCAATTCTCCAGTGTGTTTGGGTACGTTCACTACTGATTATAAGCAGCCATGAAATCCATGTCACGGCAGGGTAAGGAAACCGCATAAATTAATTTTTTTATTGAATAATCTTGAAAATAAAAATTTAATGACCATATACTAATTAAGAAAAGACGGTACCGTTAAGTTTATTGAAGTTCGTAACAACCCGTGCTCTTTATAAATCCACACAAAGAGCACATCATATGGAGAACGTGCAACATGAACAACCTGGCTCGTTATGAAGATCTTGATGATTTATTCAATGGTTTTTTTCTGAAGCCAATCGGTTTACAGAAAAACGCCCCCAACCTCAACATCAAAACCGATATCTCAGAAAAAGAAGATGCTTACCTGGTCAAGGCTGAATTGCCCGGTGTGCAAAAAGAAGATATCAAAGTTAAAATTGAAGGCAATATCCTGTCTATCAGCGCTGAAGTCAAAAAAGAATCCGAACAAAAAGAAGGTGAACAGGTTCTTCGCAGCGAGCGCTATTACGGTTCCGTTAGCCGCAGTTTCCGTTTAGGCAGTGAAATTGACCAGGCAGCCTCTGAAGCCAAATATGAAGATGGCATCCTTAAGCTTACCCTGAAAAAACTCAGCAATAAGCCATCTGCTCATTTAACGGTAGAATAAATCCTGTTCTGCCAAAAAAAGCTGCCGGTAAAGGCAGCTTTTTTCATATCAGGCAATGACAATGGCCAAAAAACCGGACAACCCCGACCCCAAGCCTGTTCCACCAATACGGCCGGATAACGATGAATGCTGCCGCAGCGGTTGCGACCCCTGTATTTTTGACCTGTACGACAAGGCAGTGGATCGCTACCGGAAAGCCTTGAAAGAATGGGAAAAACGCCAGAAAAAACCATCACGCTAAATTAACGGCGCTCAAGGATGGCACCGCCTTCATCTTCCCAATTCTGTTCCCGCTTACTGATGGATTTTGGCCGGACATATTTTTTAATGCGCTCGTGAATGGCGGGGTAATTCTCAAAGATGGCACAGGCCTCGTCTGAAAACTCGGACCACTCGTGGATTCTCCGGATTTCAAGTGCCTCGCCCTCTCTTAAGGGGCACAGCAAAGCCCACTCTATTGCCTTTTCCATGGACTCGACCTTAAGCACCCAATAACCGCCAAGCGCTTCGGCACCGGCATCAAAAGGAGGATGCTGGATTATTTGCTTGCCGCCGGATGCCTTGATTCTTATTCCTGAAACAGGGGGATGCAAACCATTGAATGAACGCAATACACCAGCCTGATGCAGCATATCGTTATAC
>JAAYHN010000035.1 GCA_012735395.1 Alcaligenaceae bacterium
GATGGAACTCAACATACCCGCCATCAAGGGCATTGGTGACTCCCTGATTTATCTGGTGGATCGCTGGAAAGGCAAAGACGGGCATTGCGGTATTGGCGATATTAGTATTTACGATGTGGATTTTGAACCCATCAATTGTGACACCGCCAGTGAAGACCTGAATCATACGGGTGCAGGCCTGGAGATTGTGGACCACCTGACACATAACGTGCATAAGGGACGCATGCAGGAATGGGCCGAATTTTACAAACGCCTGTTCAACTTCAGGGAAATCCGCTATTTTGATATTGAGGGTAAAGTTACCGGCGTGAAATCCAAAGCCATGACTTCTCCCTGCGGCAAAATACGTATTCCTATTAATGAAGAGGGCACCGAAGAAAAAGGCCAGATCCAGGAGTACCTGGATTTATATCATGGCGAGGGTATCCAGCATATTGCATTGGGCACTTCGGATATTTATAAAACGGTTGAGTCCCTGCGTGAAAACCGGCTTGGCTTTCTGGATACACCCGATACCTATTATGAATTGCTGGATCAGCGCCTGCCCAATCACAACGAAGATGTGGCCCGCCTGAAAAAGAACCGGATTCTGCTGGATGGCGGCCCCAACAACGATTTGCTACTGCAGATTTTTACCGAAAACCAGATTGGCCCCATTTTCTTTGAAATTATCCAGCGCAAAGGCAATGAAGGTTTTGGCGAAGGCAACTTCAAGGCCCTGTTTGAATCTATCGAACTGGACCAGATGCGCCGTGGGGTATTGAAAACGGTTGAATAACACTGCCGGCGCAACAAGGGGGCTGCACCCCGTCAAAAAAACCATATTAGTGAGCAGCAGCCCTCTTTCATTGAAGCAAAATACGTTTGGCACTACTGGCGACTTCTTCGCCCAAAGCCGCAAGCACGACCGACTCCCGGCTCCATTGATGCCAATACAAAGGAACATCTATATAAGTATCCGGCATCACCTGCACCAGATTTTCATGATCCGCCCCGTTTAACATGGTATGGAGTACCATGCCATAGCCTAACCCCAAGCGTATTGCCTAGGCAAAACAAATTAAATTATGTTTAAATAAACGCCAAGCCAGTGCATACTCATGCTTCATCAATAATTTTCAAGCCAATATCCCATGAACGCTCTTGTTGCAGGATTCCTGCTGTCATTTTCCCTGATTTTGGCGATCGGCTCCCAGAGCGCTTTTGTTCTGCGCCAGGGCCTCAAGGCAGAACATGTATTCTGGATATGCCTGGTTTGTGCCGTATCTGATGCCATCCTGATTGGTATTGGCGTAGCCGGCTTCAGCGTGGTGCTGTCACAATCAGATTTCTGGCTTAACCTTATTCGCTACACCGGTGCGCTTTTCCTGTTCTTTTACGGGCTGATGAATTTCATATCGGCCTTCAAAGGGGGTCACAGCCTGCAGGCAAAATCAGGAAATAGTGCTGGCAGCCTTAAAAAAACGCTGCTGATATGCCTGGCCTTTACCTGGTTGAACCCGCATGTTTACCTGGACACCCTGCTTCTGATTGGTTCGGTATCCACCCGCTATCAGGGCCAGGGGCTTCATTTTTTTATTGGTGCCAGCCTGGCTTCTTTAATCTTTTTCTTTTCTCTGGGTTATGGCGCCCGTTTGCTGCAACCCCTGTTCAGGCAAGCCCGCTCCTGGCAGATTCTGGATACGGGCACCGGGCTGATCATGTGGCTGATCGCTTATTCTTTATTGTGAGGGGTCTTTTAATTGCCCCGGAAAGTGCCTCATGAATTTATTGACCTTTTCCGACACTACAAAAGCACAATAGGGTTGATTGGGGTTACGCTCAAAGAATTTATCATGGTAAGCCTCTGCGGGCCAGAACGTTGCCGCTGGCAAGACTTTAGTCACGATGGGTGCGGAAAAACGCGCCTGGCTTTTTTGAATATGGGCCCGGGCAATCTCTTCCTGTTCTGCGGTCTGACAGAAAATGGCCGAAGCATATTGCGGCCCCACATCATTCCCCTGCCTGTCCGGGGTGGTAGGGTCGTGTGTTTCAAAAAACACCGTTAAAATATCGTCAAAACTGATTTGGGCCAGATCAAACTCAACCTTAACCACTTCTATATGTCCGGTATTTTTTTCACAGACCTGTTCATAGCTGGGGTTATTGACATGACCACCACAATAGCCGGATTGCACCCCGGTCACACCACGCAAGCGTAAAAATACCGCCTCGGTGCACCAGAAACAGCCACCGCCCAGAACCGCAATTTCATTTGATGTATTTGTCATTTTCACCTTTCCTAATTCAAACTGCGAATCCAGAGCGCAATCGCTTCGGCCTGTTCGTCATTTACCCGTGGCTGGGCCGGCATGGGAATAACACCCCAACGCCCCCTGCCCCCTTTTTGTATCGCCTGGCCAAGATAAGTCACGATTTCATCGCTGGCATCTTTATAGCGTTCTGCAATCGCCTTGAATGGCGGCCCTACCCGGGCGGCTTCTATTTGATGACAGCCCAGACAGACCTTTTCCTGCACCAGTTTCGCCCCATCAAGCCCGGGCTCCGCATAAGCAGCAGAAGCCATACAAACCAGCAATAACAACCCGCCTTTACCAACTGAACGCAACATATTCAAACCTGGATATTATTAAAAACTTAATGATTTTGCTATCATTGCCACAAAACCGCCGGACACTTCCGGCTACACTTATTGGTACATTCACAATAATGCTATTGTAGCCAGAAAATTGCTTACCCTTTATTTATCATTTCATACAAAGCAGAATAGAACGCATGATTCCATTTCCTCAAATTAATCCTGTTGCCATAGAAATCGGCCCCTTAAAAGTCCATTGGTATGGGCTGATGTATTTAATCGCTTTTGCGCTTGTCTGGCTGTTGGGGCGATACCGCATTAAAAAAGGCATGTTGGATATCACCCTGAAACGGTTTGAAGACCTGATATTTTATGGCGTTCTGGGTGTTATTCTGGGTGGAAGGCTGGGCTATGTCCTGTTTTACCAGCCTTCTTTTTACCTGACACACCCGCTTGAAATTTTTTCCATATGGGATGGCGGCATGTCTTTTCATGGGGGGCTGCTGGGTGTTTTACTGGCCATGTATCTATTTGCCCGCAAAGAAAACAAAACCTTTTTTGAAATTGCCGATTTTATTGCGCCACTGGTTCCGTTAGGCCTGGCATGTGGCCGGCTTGGCAATTTCATTAACGGTGAATTATGGGGCCGCCCCAGTGACGTGCCCTGGGCCATGATATTTCCGGGCGCCGGCAATCTTGCCCGCCACCCTTCGCAGCTTTACCAGATGATGCTCGAAGGTATTTTATTATTTATTATTTTATGGTTTTTCTCTGGCAAGAAAAGACCGGTGGGCCAGGTCAGTGCCGTTTTCCTGATTGGCTACGGTTTTTTCCGTTTCATTGCAGAATACACCCGGGAACCCGACAGTTATTTAGGCACACTGGCGCTGGATTTTAGCATGGGACAATGGCTGTCCATTCCCATGATACTTGCCGGTATTTTGCTATATATATTCAGCACAAAAAAACCGGCATAAAAAAAAGCGGATCTTGAAATACAAGATCCGCTTTTTACATTTAATGCCCCGCGTGTACCGTCTAGGCCGGCACCTCGAACCCTAAAGTTCAAGATTGGTCACCATCAAGAAAGCTTCGGGTTCGTTTGACAAGAAACGATCTCACCTACTTTCTAATCCGGTAACCTGATGCCATAAGCATAGGTAAGAGATGATAAGCCAAGTCACGAATACCGCAGGAACAACCTTTATGCAATACTTGAAGCATTACACGAATTTTTCAAGGCCTGCTTTTACAAACCTTTTAAATCATTAATTCCTTCATCAAGCAAGAGATTGAGTTCTTCTATCTTTTGTTTGAAGTCACCATATTGTACACCAGCAAACGGGCCATCGATAGCCTTAACCGACAAAAGATCGGAGGCCATTTGAATGCAAGCCATAATTGCAATACGCTCATTGCTAACCGACGCATTTCCTGCGCCTTTGATTTTAAGCATGAGCTGGTCTGCATGCTTGACAGCATCAACCAGCTTCTGCCTTTCTTCTGAAGCACATGCCAAAGAAAACTCTCGCCCCAGAATTGATACACTAACCCGTTCCATTACTCAGCTCCTTTTACGACACCACCCGGCAAATTGGCAAGCACGTGCTCTACACGTTCGCGGGCTTTTCTTGCCCCCTTTTGCAAGCCGGATAATTCTGTTCGTGCCTTGCTTAAGTCAGCCTTCAATTGGGCAATTTCTTTTTGCGCGGCCTCCAGCTCTGTTTTTAACAAGACGTTTTCCTGCCGGGCCTGGGCACGGATTTCGCTGACTTCCTGCTCGTGATTGTCCAGCCTTTGGGTAATACTTTTAAACTCATCTTCCCGGGCCTGGAACTGTTCACGGTAGTTATCCCGTTCTGTTTCTGTTGTACGCAAGCGCGCAGAAATAGACTCACGTTCGGCCATCAGCCTGCGAGATAACTGAACCACTTGCCCGACTCGAGCAGCAACTTGATCTAAATCTTGCAACATAGTGATATCGTATTCAATACAAAAGGCGCATCTGAAGGAAACGCACTGGATTAAAAAAACTTGATTTTACCCTGTATTCAAAAAGCAGAAACCGAATTTTTCAATATTACGGTATATTACTTACTGAAGTTCTTTTCTTCCAATATTCTGACATCAATAGGATTGCCATGTCATCAATTACAGAAAAATCATACGAAACCACCCCTTCCCTTAATGTGAGCTTCCTTGGTTTAGGTGTTATGGGCTTTCCCATGGCAGGTCATTTAGCCAAGGCCGGTCATAAAGTTTGCGTTTACAACCGCACGACCGCCAAAGCAGAAAAATGGGTTAACGAATTTGGCGGGGCCTGGGCTGCAACACCTGCCGAGGCAGCCAAAAATGCCGATATTGTTTTTTCTTGTGTGGGAAACGACAACGACCTGCGCAGCGTTACCATCGGCGAAAACGGAGCATTCAATGGCATGAAGCCCGGTGCGATCTTTGCCGACCACACGACCGCTTCCGCCGATGTTGCCCGTGAACTTTACCAGACAGCAAAAGAAAAACAGCTGGCTTTCATCGATGCCCCCGTGTCAGGCGGACAGGCCGGGGCTGTCAATGGTGTGCTAACCGTTATGTGCGGTGGCGATGAAAACGCATTTAATCAATTCCTGCCCGTTGCCAAAGCCTATTCGCAGGCAGTCACCCTGCTGGGTGCCCCTGGGGCGGGCCAACTGGCAAAAATGGTTAACCAGATTTGTATAGCCGGTCTGGTCCAGGGGCTTTCCGAAGCCATCGCCTTTGGTGAACGTGCCGGGCTTGATATGCAACAGGTACTGGGTGTTATAAGCAAGGGGGCTGCACAAAGCTGGCAAATGGAAAACCGTGGCCACACCATGATTGAAAATAAATTTGACTTTGGTTTTGCGGTAGACTGGATGCGTAAAGATCTGGGGCTGGTACTGGATGAAGCCAAACGCAATGGTGCCCTGCTCCCGGTTACCGCACTGGTAGACCAGTTTTATGCCGAAGTCCAGCAAAAAGGCGGACAACGCTGGGATACATCCAGCCTGATTTCCCTCCTGAAACCTTAATTACGTTTCTTTTTAGCTCTTAGTAAGAAATAAACTCGTCAGGATGTGCACTATTATATTCAGCCAGCTCTTGCATCACCTCTTCATGTGTTTTGGTATTGTTCACAATAAAGCGGGGGCCTGCTGATTCTTTGGCAATAGAAGGCGCTTTCTGGACATCCACTACCGGGCTTGTGGCCGCAGGATCAAACGGATAAGCTGACTCAGAAAAAGAAGCTGCCTGGGCTACGCCTGCGACCAAAACCGTTGCCGCAAAAACAGATTTAACGATAGATTTCATAATATTCTCCAATAATTCATAAAGTTAGGTACATAACCAAGTTTCATTTTTTTTCACTGAATTTAACGAAAGTTGATTCGATGGGTTTATTATGAGTACTCTGGCTCTAAAGAAAAATAGCTTTTATTGCAAATATATTTCCATTCATTGAACAATCATCATAAAACTGCCATATTCAACAAAAACTATCATTGTTTTTGAAATAATCTATGAGCAAGCAGGAGATACATCATGAGAATCCTCTTATGCGGCGCAAAAGGGTTTATAGGCAGCAACCTTGCCAGGGCATTGACTCAGGCCGGCCATGAAATTATTGCAGGTGTATCACCAAGGCACGCCACCGCCCCCAATAGCATCGTCGTAGACTACGCCAGTGACACCCGCCCGGAAATCTGGTTACCCCGATTACAGAATATAGATGCGGTTATTAATGCCGTGGGCATCTTGCGCAGTACCCGCACACGCCCCATCGCTGCCGTGCACCAACATACGCCCATCGCCCTTTGGGACGCCTGCGTCCAGGCGAATATTAAAAAAATCATTCAGGTTTCGGCACTGGGCGCCGAAACAGGCGATACCGACTATGCCCGAACCAAACGGGCAGCAGACCATCATTTACTTAGCCTCGCGGATAACGGCAAAATAAGCTATACCATACTTCGCCCCAGTATTGTTTTTGGCAAGGGTGGTGCCAGCAGCGCTTTATTCATGAATCTGGCCAAATTGCCAATTCTTGTATTACCCAAGCCTGTATTGCGCGCACGTGTCCAGCCGGTTTCCGTGCTGAATCTGGCCGAGGCGGTTGTCGCCTTATTAGGCCCTTCTTTTATACGCCAGGGTATTATCAGCTGCACAGGCGCTGAATCCCTGCCAATGGGCGACTTTATAGCAAGCCTCAGGCAACAATGCGGCCGCAGGCCAGCCAGCACCCTGCCATTACCGAATAGCCTGGGCATTTTAAGTGCCCGCATGGGCGACCTTATTCCCGGCATTCCGTGGTGCAGTGAAACCATGGCCATGCTGGCAACCCATAATGAAGACAGTTGTGCTGATTTTGAAGAATTGATTGGCCATAAGCCCACGCACTATAGCGAACTGGTTGCCAGTGCGTGGAATAACTGATACGCCCCATAGGGACATATATACAGCAGCGATACTGTTTTGAACTTACGAGACCCAGGGCTGAAATGAAAAAACCCCTGCTTTATAAAAGCAGGGGTTTGAATTCTGATGGTGCCCAGGAGAAGACTCGAACTTCCACAGGATTGCTCCCGCTAGGACCTGAACCTAGTGCGTCTACCAATTCCGCCACCTGGGCACTTGCCTTTGCTTAACACTTATTGCGTTTTGCGAAGAAGATGAAATTATAATCCCATTAAGAATAAACGCAAGTCTTTTATGAAAGTTTTTTTATTATTGGGTATTTTTTGTTGTTTTTTTATAAAAAACAACAAAAAATATTTAAAACCTCAAAGTCTTTGCAATCTATTCGGAGAGAAATTTGGCGCTGCTTTATTTATACTCTCTGGATCATTACAGAACTCTGCCAGACTTGCAGAAATCACAATACCATGCAGCTGTGCACGCAAATCTTCCCAGCGTCGCTTTAAAACCCCCCAATTTTTTTCATCATATGTGCCTTTAAAAATAATAGGGTGAATATTAATTTTAGGAATTTCCTTAGCCACCCCCCCCCTCTTTTTTAAACGCCTCTAATTTCGTTTCCCATAAACTACCAAGTCGGTCAACTCGACCAACTTGCTGCTCTACAACCCCAGGATTCCACTCTGGGTGCAACAGAATAACTGTACGGCATGCTTTATGAAGATTCAGCCCTTCACGCCCTACCATAGACTGCGCTACTAGTACTTTTGTATGACTGGTATCTCTATTAAAAAGCAACTGCATGACACGACGCCGTTGTGGCTTGGTATCACCATACATAAATTGCGCATACCGTGCCTTTTGAGAACCATATTCTTCTTTCACGATCTCTGTAATTTTTGCCCAACGCTCTTTATCACTCTGCAATAAATCAATATCATTACTTTGCTCCAATTGCTCATTATTATCTGTACTTTGCTCCAATTGCTCATTATTATCTGTACTTTGCTCACGATCACTGGCTGCGGCCACTAAATCAACAAATGCCAAAGCATACTGTTCGCATCTCATTTGTTTCATATTTTTGACTGAGGCAAAGTTTTCAGATGGCTGTTTTTCATCTAGCAACTCTTGAATGGCTCGTGCAAAAATAGCCCTGACATGATTATGTCTATCTTCATTTTCGTCTTGCTTTACCTCTTCCTTGAACTGTTCGAACAAGGCCCAAATACGCTTATCATATGTGATTTTTTTAAACCCCTCTTCTATATAGAAGAGCAGATTTTGTCGGAGTTGACGTCGTTGACCCTCAAATGCATTATATTGAGCCTCAAGCTCCTGATTGAGCTCCCCCACATTTAACTTACCCTTTCTTTTTAATTGTTTATGGGCTGCCTGAACGGCTAAATAGTCACCCTCTTCCACTTTCGCTTGTTTCCAAGGTTTTTTTTCATCTAAACATCTCAACATAGCTCTGGCATTCAATAATTGTGTCAGTGCACGCAGTGATGCATTTAATTTACCAAACACCAGAACCTTTTCACCTTGCCCACAAACTTGTTCTATTTTATCGATAGCAGACAAAATAACCGGGTGATTGAACAATGCAGATGGTGCATCATTAAATGGTTGCGCCACAACTTGCTTCCACCAATTCACACGCTGCCGCCTTTTGTCCGTCTCAATAGCATCCTGAATCCCAAAACAACTCTGAACATTATCATTTACGCAATCAACATCATCTTTATCAGGTAAAGTTTTCTTCACAAGCGAATTATCACTAATTAGCGCTGCAATACCATGACCTTTTCCCATTGTCAGACGCAATCTTTTCGCATTCACATCATCTTGTTGTGAACTAACGAAAGACAAAGCCTCAGCTGCACATATCGCCTGTTGCCAGGCTGGTGTCAATCGTGAAGAGTCAGTCACATCAATTACAATTTCTTTTGTATTACGGTAAGCATAAAAGGGTTCCTTGGATAAATTTTGAAAATTTTTTACCGCATCCTCCTCTCGTTTATCACGCCTTAGCAGGTATGGACTTAATGCACGCTGAAAATTACCAGCTGAGGCTTTATAAGCCTTACGTACTGCCAGATCATTTGGAAGTTGCCTTACGGTTTCAACGCTCCTCATATACGCTTCAATTGCCTTTCCGATTAAATCGTCGGCATAAACCTGGATACGCCCCAACATTGACACCCACTGCGATGCATCAAGCTCAATAGGTGTTGCGGTCAATGCAAGGCGACGCCCTTGCTGCGAGCATAAAACACCTTTTTCCAGCAGGCGACTTACCCCACTTTCTTGCCCCCGACTTTTGTGCGCTTCATCAATAATCACCAAATCAAATACACCTAAACCAAGCCCAACGGCCTGTTCAAGCAAAGGACGTAAATCAGCATTGCGACCGTACTCTTCAGCAGCAAACGCACCTGGCCATGGTATCTGACTTACTAGATTTTGAAGGGTTTCTTGTGCAGGATTACACTTCGGCAACGAGCGAACGGCATCAATAATAGCCTCTGCGGCTGCAACGACCTGCTTATCATAGTTTCGATCAAAATAACCTCTTGGCCAACGCCCACTATCCTTTTTCTTCCATTGCGCATATATTGCGGGTAACAACTCCCATCGCCAAGACTCGGACTTGCTTCCAAGCCGCCAGTTGCTAAAGGCATGCGATATCATTACCAAAGGCTCCTGAAACCAAGGAGTTTCATTGCCGGACGTTTTCCATGCGTGCAAATATTGACGGAGGCTGCGCAAAACAGGTTTTATCTGGACACCTGCATTGTAATTTTTCAGTTCTGTTACCCACTGATTCCCCAAACCAGGGGGCAACACTATCGCCACTCGACCACCTGCCCTTATCACAGCATGTGCAACGGCCACCGCTATCCGTGTTTTACCCATACCCACTTCATCTGCGATAATAACCCCGTTAGCCTGAAGCTTCTGGATAAGCACCTTGACACTGGCAACTTGCCCTTGATTCAGCTGAGCCTTTTCATTACTTTCAGATTTTTGGCCTTTTACAAGATAACTAAGATTTTTTTCAACCTGCCCCCATCCTTTAAATTGCTGCTTCACTTTATTTCCCCCAATCCTGTCAGGCCACTTACCGCCCAATCCACCTCAATCCGTTTTAATGTATCCTCGTATAATCTGCCATATTCTGTATTTACCGTTTCTGCAAATGCAGGACGAAAACAAGGTTCTCGCAAAGGAGTCAATGGATTCAGTTTTAATTTTTCCCGAAAATAAGCAACATGAAGACTGTCTTTAGACTGTCCCAAAACTTGTTCAAGACGATTACACCAAAAACTCCAATTTTGCTCTTGAAGCATGACCTGCTTGGCAGCAATACTTTCTACCAATCCCATCATTTCACGAATAGAATATTTAGTCATTTCCCATCTGACAGCATTACCTCTTTCTTGTTTTCCGTTATTATTTATATTGTTATTAAACTCATCTTCTGACTCTTCGTCTGCGAATGGCAAAGGAAAGCTTTCTAACGACCACCATGCCTCATCAAGTTCAAGTGCACGCAGTTTAGTCGCCGCCATACGCCCATATTGATCCATAACAGGCACAATAGCCTGACACAACTGTTCTTGATGAATCCATTGCACACAAACCTGACGTGGCTGCCATCCAGCCCAGGCAAATTCAATACCAGCTTCTGTTTTTTTCTTCTGGCAAATATCTCCAGCTTCGTTAAGCACATCAAATGTGAGCTGAGGCAATTCGTGTTTTGCCAATAAATTTTTATTTTCTTCGCACCAATGCAAAAAGGCAGCAGGAGGAGCCGCATAAACGACCTCTTTAATTTCCATCTCTGCGCCTGAGCATAAATCTGATGGCTGAATAGCATTGTTATAATCCCAATGAATTGGCAATAAATTGGTAACTATATTTCGCTCTTCCCCCTCACACCAAACCAATTGTTCTGGAAAAAAAACAACTCCTGCCTCAAGATTCCCCGTACTGAGCTGCATTTTACTGCAGAACCCTGGCTTAGTAAGATTACCTGAACCAAGATAAACCCAGGAATGAAGACATGCCGCTGAGGTTTGTCTATAATGAGCACTAAATAAAAACTTGGCATGTAGGCTACGTTTATCATTTGGCACGCATACTTTAATACCCTGTTTATCCAATTGCTCAAGCGAGCTGGCAATAGCCTGACACGCATTCGGGTTAATAAACACAACCTCTTCTGACCTTAAACTCAATAAACCCTCCCGTTTAAGGTTATCAAGAATAGTAATTAGTACTTTGGGGGCCTGATCGTTTTTCCCGGCGGCCTCATAAAAACCTGACCCCATAGCCAAATAATTACGTGATGCTTTTTTAGCTGTATCCCTGTCGTGCTTAATGATTTTTTTTGATAGCTGACTTAATAAGGATTGACTCCTGTTATCAAAAAACCGTGCCCTCCCTTTTGCCTTTTTGATGCACAGGCCTAGCCACTCTTTAACCTCTTCCTGAGCAAACCTATGTAGCTGACTGTCCAAGACCCTATTATCATAAAGCGTCAGAATGTATTTCATTAAGTCCCAGGCAGCTTTAATATCAGCACACCCTTGTTCACTCCCCTTTACAGAATGTTTCAACTGCTCGCTATTGATATTAACTTGCCATGCCAAATCCAGGCTTTCTTCCAGAGTTTGACGAGTCCAGTTACCGGTAGAAACCAGCAAACGCAATTGCCACTGCTTACCATCCTTATGCTTAAACCCGAGAATCGCCACTTTGGCGTGCAAAAGCCGAAAAGGCAATGTTTTTTCTTTAAACAACAAATGCAACGCCCCTGACACATCAATTGGCGTAATTTGCTGGTGCCTTGGGTCAAGCATTAATGCAAGGGAAACACTTCCTTGCGCACTATGCTGTGCCTGCGTTAATTGTGTAAAACGTTCTACCGCATTGTTAAGGAAAACGGCATCAGCCGAATACCCGCACAGCCAGCCAAAATAACCTCTATAACCTTTAGGTGCCTCAAAATGCTGAACTAATGTCAAAGGCTTGAAATTTTCTGTTTGATTTGCCATTTTATTTTTTTGCCTCATCGCTCAACCACGCATCCAGTTTTCCATTTAAATCAAGACTTAATAAGAAAAGATTATGCAAGCGATATGAAATATTTTCTGTATTGTCTGAAATACCTTGCTCATCAGCGACAATCCCATTCCGGCCCGCTTGATTACCCATAAAGGCCGGCCCGGGCTGGATTAAACTACCTGTTAAGCGCAACACCTGCCCATCCCGCTCAACCAAAAACTTCAAAACCTGCCTGTCATCTGATAAACATCCATTACAAAACTGTTTTGCAACTTCATCCGTATGTTGACAATCTTGATATTGTTTAGCTGCCATGCGCAAACCGGCAATAGCCCACCCTACCGCCTCTGGAACCTCCTTGGACACTAAAGAATAACTCTGCCCATCTGTCCTCCCCCCAATATGATTTTCAAGCACATTCAATGTATTAAGCGCTTCATTTCTGAGTTTTATGAATAAAGCCCCAGCACGTAAATCTTGCCAATGCTGCTCATCAATCATTTCCGGCTTTGCTTCCCATATCACAGGTATGGGAGAGCCATTTTTGCCTTTATAAGATTCAACCCACTGTAAGGCATTACAACGTCTTTGCCTGTCTTCAGGGATTTCATTACTACATCTACCTCGCACTAATCTTTCACGAAGTATTTTTTTTGCCGTATCCGACAAGGGATGCAATGGCGACAAGGCATCAACAAGAGACGGACTGACCTTTATAATGTTTTTTTCGTCATTTACCCATGATGTTAAATACTTAACAACTGATTGCTTATATGGAGAATAAGCAGCAGTTACCTCTTCTACAAACCGCACCCCTTCTTCTGTACACTGAAAACTATTAAACCGGGTGCTGCCTGCCTCCACAAACCCCAAAGTAGGTAAAGCTTGCGCAGTTGCCATTCGCATGGGTTGCGTCACATAAAAACTCACTTGTGATACACGCTGATAACTCAATTCATTCTCATTGAAACTTGGTAATTTACTGCTTCCACGCAAACGAGAGTCTGTACCCTCAATACTTTGATAAGCCAACCAACACGCCAATGCCTCTATCGCGTTACTCACTTCTATTTTGTTTTTCCCTGTCTTTTCAGCTATCAGGACACCCAACGTAGCTAAAAACAGTTGTTTACCATACCAGACGCCCCCTAAGCCCGGCACAGCCAGTTCATTAAATAAGCGTATTGATGCCGCAACACCAAGAGATCGAACACGACGTGTATTAGTATAAGACTCGGAGGCCAACAACCCCCATACTTCCTGAACCAAGTGAATACCCTTTTATGATAATTTCATTACATTACAAAGTTACATAGCTTTACAACAAGAAGAGACATTTTATGCTGCATAAAAACTGGCTTTGAAGTATGTTAAACATCCTGATTTATTATGGTAGAAACGTCTCTTTTTCACTCAATTCTTTTTTCAGTTTATTAACCGTTTGGACTGCGACATTATGATGTTTAATCAGTGCGCTTAGCAGTTCTTCAATCTTGATATTTTCCTCAGTATTAATATATTTGCCCAGAAACTCACGAACCGCTGGCTGCAAATCATCAACCTCATCCAAAATATTTTCCAAAGTATCGGTACCAAGTGTTGACATGATTTTACGTGTTTCTTTAACTGCTTCTTCTTTTTCTTTTTTGAGCGTCATACGTTGTTTTTCAACTTTGGTATCAAACTTCTCTTCAGCCAGTCCCAGTTCAATTTGCAGTTTTTTATTATCTATTTTCCGTGACTGACTCAGAATATCTTTTAAAAACCTCATATCAGTCTCTTTGTCCAGATTGCTTAATAATTTGTTTCCTCTTGGCGTATAAGGTACAAACACAAATATATTCGATATCCCCTCACCCAAAACCCGCTTTTGCCATTGCGAGAAAGTTTCGCCCTCTTTTGGAGAAGGCAGGTTCTGCCTTGATGGCTCACCATCAAAATCAATCAAAATACCGTATTTATTCAAAATTTTTAAAATGTATGTTTGTTTATTATCCATGGTAGTCCTCAGGTAGTTTCATGTAACATAATATAACTTTAAGTATAAAAAATTTTACTCACCAAATAGCACTCAGCCCAAGACCTTACAAAAAAACCATACAAAATGCGACACAATTTGACGCAGAAATCTGGACAATAAGCTTATTACCCACAAAAAAGGAAATTATTATGCGTCCCGCACAAAGATTTCAAAAACTTTCAGTGGAGTCTTCTGAAACACCCCCCATTGTCAAATTACTGGTGTTACGCCTTTTAGTTCTTTTAAATGGGCACAGAAAATTTATTGAGTCTGATTTTTTCTCCGACGACACCTTGGCCAAATTTCTTAAGTTGGATGACTGGTTGGGCATAAATGAAGGCTATTTTGATGCAAAAGCCATTCGAACCAACCTTCACCGTTACATCAGGAAGCAGAATACTCGCCTGACAACAAACTTATGCCTGAATGCTTAAGCAGCAACATACAACGTCTTGCTATGCTAATCGGCTTATCCGAAGCTGAATGCCGTATCCTAGAATTTGTTATCCTTCTTAAAAACGAACCCTTACTGGATGTTGCTGCCGAAACTCTGGGCAATCTGAGTCCAACCAAAATACCGTTTATTTTTTCTACCTTACTGGATATTCCTCCAACTGCTGTTAATGAGGCCTTAAGTGATAAAAGTGTTTTATGCCGCTCAGGCCTAATTACCATTAACAGCTCCCCATTGGTATATGTCTCCAATAAGCTGGAATTGATTTCAGATACCTTTGCAGAAAAAATTTATCTTCAAAATACTGATCCCATCAATTTTTTCAGGGATATGGTGACTCCCAGCTCGGCAGCAGAGTTGAATATCAACGATTATGCTCATATTTCTCCTGCCATCAATCTATTAAAAACCTATCTGGAACACGCTATAGAAACCCGAAAAAAAGGGGTAAATATTCTTTTACATGGTGTTCCTGGTACGGGTAAAAGCCAATTGACCAAAGCACTGGCGCAGGAAATTGGCTGCGAATTATTTGAGATTAGCAGTGAAGACAGTGATGGTGACCCCATCAATGGTAAACGTCGCTTAAGCGCCTATCATATTTCCCAAAATTTTTTCAGGCATCGCAAAGTCCTGATTACTTTTGAGGAGGCCGAGGACATCTTCGATGATGGTGATACAGTTTTTGGCCGTAAAAGCACCGCCCAAACCCATAAAGCATGGATCAACCGTACCCTGGAAGAAAACACGATTCCCTCTATCTGGTTTTCCAACAATATCCGTTACCTTGACCCAGCTTATATACGTCGCTTCGATATGATATTGGAACTGCCTATTCCTCCAAAATCACAACGTGAAAAAATCATTCAGGCCTTGGGCAACTCCCTGCTTGATCAGGACATAACCAAACGGATGGCTGAATCCACAGCTCTAGCACCTGCAGTTATAAACCGTGCCATTAAAGTGATCGCTCCCCTGCAAAAAAATGGGTAAGCAGGAAAGTTACAAAGCAGTCGAGTTACTGGTTAATGCCACGCTGGAAGCCCAGTTGCATAACCCAATCCCTCAACGCAATAACCCAAGCAGTTTACCCGAAACCTACGACCCTGCTTTCATTTGCAGTAATATCAAACTAGAGCTAATCTCTACAGGTTTAGCCAAAAATGGTGCCGGCCGTTTATGTTTATACGGTCCTCCCGGAACAGGTAAAACCGCTTATGGACGTTGGCTTGCCGAACAGTTGGATAAGCCTCTGATCCTTAAACGAGCATCAGATTTAATCTCCATGTGGGTGGGCGCTACCGAACAAAATATTGTCCAGGCGTTTAGAGAAGCCACCCACGAGAATGCGGTACTGTTTAATTGATGAGGTAGATCGCTTTCTGCAAGACCGTCGCAATGCCCTGCAAAGCTGGGAAATCACTGCAGTAAATGAAATGCTGACGCAAATGGAATCTTACAACGGCATTTTCATTGCTTCGACCAATTTAATGACAAACCTGGATCAAGCCGCATTACGTCGTTTTGACCTGAAAATAAAATTTGAATTTTTAAAACCGGAACAAGCATGGGCACTGTTTCAACGACATTGTTCAGTACTAGGTATTAACAATATTGAAGCGACCCTGCACTCTCATATTAACCATCTTGACAAACTGACTCCGGGAGATTTTGCGCCAGCATCAGTTTAATCCAATCACCTCGGCGCAAGCATTGCTTGACGCATTACAAGCAGAGTGTGCAATTAAAGAAGGAGGAACAAAACAGATAGGCTTTGTTATGTGAGTCATACATTAATATGCTATATATCCATTGAGCCGGATTGTTATCAACGCCTTCATTAACTCTGCCCCCCAAAAGATACATACATGGCAATACGTCCCAACAATTTTGATGCAGTAAAACTAACACTGGAAATATTAAAGCGCATTCCACGCCAGATTTGAGGCTGTTAGCATGGCACTATACCAAAACCGCTGGCTAACCATTGACTACCAAAATGCGGCGAGCAAACGGGCCGAACGCTACATCATGCCTCTGGGCCTGGCACAACAAGGAGCTCGTTTATATTTGGTATGTCGCTACTATGGCTATCAAAATGAACGCAGCCTTGCCATGCATCGCATAAAAAAAGCAACCGTCTCTGCCATTGATTTTAAGCCTCCTCCTGAATTCTGCCTACAAAAATATGATGATGATGGCCGCTTTGGATTTGGTGAGGGCCAACACATCAAACTAGCTTTTCGCATAAAAAAAGAAGCCGATTATCATTTGCTAGAGTCACGCCTATCCAAAGACCAAAAAGTAACTGAATATCAAGATCATTACCTCATTAATGCAACAGTCATTGACTCCGGCCGGCTCACATGGTGGCTCAACGGCTTTGGAGATCAAGTTTGGGATATATCCAGGAAAGCCACAAGCCAATAAAACCAGTTTTAGCCCTGCTGATAAAGCTAACAGCCCCAAAGTCCAAAAAAACGCTCTGGCACGGCAAAAAAACTTGCCCACCAAAGCGCTTTTTTTATTTTATAAGGCTAAAACGACAGCACTTGAAATATTTACTACTCAACCAGCAAAGTCACTTTTTCTTTGGCTGCTTTCTGCTGGTTCACCGCTTCATTCTTTTTACCACGCCCACCCTGGTGGTGTTTGCGGCCATAAAACTGGCGTGGTCTTAAATAGCGCGACTCTTGATTGCGGAATATAACCCCCGATAACTCTTTTAAAGCCTGCAAATAAACATCACGCTTAAACTCTATTACAGCATCCAGCGGTACCCAATAACGGTGCCAGCGCCAGGCATCAAACTCTGGATGATTTGTCGCCCTTAAGCTGACATCGGAATCTTTACCAACCAGACGCAATAAAAACCAAATCTGCTTTTGCCCTTTATAATGTCCTCGCGACTCACGTCGCACAAAATTATCCGGTACGTTGTACCGTAACCAATCACGTGTTCGTCCTAATATTCGTACATGCTCGGGTTTCAGACCTACTTCCTCGTAAAGTTCCCGGAACATGGCCTGAACAGGGCTTTCACCATGATTAATGCCACCTTGCGGAAACTGCCACGAATGCTCTCGAATTCTTTTACCCCAAAAGACCTCATTTTTATGATTAACAAGGATAATACCAACATTAGGACGGTAGCCTTCGCGATCCAGCATGCGGCCACCCCCATTTTCAAATACAATTTAGTTTGATTATACGTATCTATTGAGTCTGTAACCATGTTAGCCTCCAAATTTCACTTAAATACTTTAAAAGAAGCACCTACCGAAGCCGAAATCGCCAGTCACCAGCTTATGACGCGCGCCGGCATGATCCGCAAACACGCTGGAGGCATTTACACCTATATGCCTTTGGGCCTGAAAATCATGCGCAAGGTGGAAGCCATTGTTCGTGAAGAAATGAACCAGGCTGGTGCCATTGAGCTGCTTATGCCCGTGGTACAGCCCGCCGAGCTCTGGCTTGAATCCGGTCGCTGGGAAGAATACGGCCCCGAGCTGCTGCGCATTAAAGACCGCCACCAGCGCGACTTCGTGTTGCAGCCTACCTCAGAAGAAGTCATTACCGATATTGCCCGTAACGAAATCCACAGTTATCGCCAGTTACCGGTTAACTTCTATCATATACAGACCAAATTCCGTGACGAGCGCCGTCCCCGCTTCGGTTTGATGCGTGGCCGCGAGTTCACCATGAAAGACGCCTACTCTTTCGACCGCGACGAAGCCGGCGCACTTGCCAGCTACGATATTATGTACGATGCCTATATGCGCATCTTCAAACGCCTGGGCCTGACATTCCGTGCGGTTGCGGCTGATACCGGCTCTATTGGCGGCTCCCGCAGCCACGAGTTCCAGGTCATTGCCGACACCGGTGAAGACCTGATCGTATACAACCCCGATTCCCAATACGCCGCCAATATTGAACTGGCCGAAGCGCCCTGCCTGATTGAAAAACGTGCAGAACCTGCCGAGGCGCTCAAGGAAGTGGAAACCCCCAATGCCAACAAATGCGAGATAGTGGCACAACAACTGGGCGTTTCACTGGACAGAACCGTTAAATCGGTGGTGTTTGCCACAACCCCTGAGGAAGGCCCGGTTCAAATCTGGCTACTCATGGTACGCGGCGACCACGAAGTCAATGAAATCAAGGCAGGTAAACTGGATGCCTTCAAAGACGGCTTCCGTCTGGCCACCGAAGAAGAAATTCTTGAATACTTTGGCTCCGAGCCCGGCTTCCTTGGCCCCGTCAAACCGCTCAAATCCATCAACATTATTGCCGACCGAACCGTTGCCAACATGGCTGATTTCATTTGTGGTGCCAATAAAGCGCAATACCACTACACCGGCATCAACTGGGGCCGTGACTTGCCCGAACCGCAAATTGAAGATATCCGCAATGTGGTTGCCGGCGATCCAGCCATTGGTGAACCGGGCACACTGGCCATCCAGCGTGGCATTGAAGTAGGTCACGTATTTTTCCTGGGTGACAAATATTCCTCTGCCCTGAAAGCAACCTATTTAAATGAAAACGGCAAACCCGAAACCCTGCAAATGGGTTGCTACGGCATCGGTGTCAGCCGTATCGTAGCCGCTGCCATTGAACAGAACCACGACGACAAAGGCATTATCTGGCCCATCGCCATGGCACCCTTTGAGGTTGTCATTTGCCCGGTTGGCTGGGGCAAAAGCGAAACAGTTCGCAATGAAGCAACTGCACTTTATGAAAACCTGAAACAAAACAATATCGATGTTATTCTTGATGATCGTGATGCACGCCCCGGTGTCATGTTTTCCGAGTGGGAACTGATTGGCGCGCCAGTCCGTGTCACCATCGGTGATCGCGGCCTGAAAGACGGCATTGTTGAAGTCCAGGAACGCAGTAAACCTGAAGCGGTCAAAGTGCCTGTCGGGGAAGTAAACGCTTACGTTTTATCCTTGCATCAAAGCCTTAAAAATACGCTATAATTTACTGATTTTCCAGGGCTTTAAATGTCGGCTTCAACACCAGACGAAAACAAACAGTTCACCCTTCCTGTCCGTGTCTACTACGAAGACACGGACAGCGGAGGCGTTGTTTTTTATGCCAATTATTTAAAATTTTTTGAACGCGCCCGCACCGAATGGCTGCGTACCCTTGGCATCAATCAATCAGAATTGGCCGCCAGCGAGAACCGTATTTTTGTGGTTGTGAATACACAATTGAAATACAGGAAACCTGCCCGTCTCGACGACCTGATTCAAATCAAAAGCAGAATCAGCAAAGTCAGCGAAGCATCTGCCATTTTCGAACAGCGTGCAGAACTAAACACCCAATTGCTTGTCGAAAGCACCATTCAGGTATGCTGCGTCAACAGCCAGACATTCCGGCCCGCAGCCATACCACCTTCCGTAAGAACCTTATTACTTTCTGTGCAGGACTAATCTTATTATGCAACCCGTTCAAGATGAGATGTCGATTTTCTCGCTTATAGTCAATGCGAGTATACCGGTCCAGGTAATCATGCTGATTCTCCTGGCGATTTCCGTCGTTTCATGGACTTACATCATCACTGA
>JAAYHN010000036.1 GCA_012735395.1 Alcaligenaceae bacterium
ACGCTTCCAGTAACTGGCGTTTGCAGATGTCTCCATTTTTCAATGCGATCAGTTTTATGATTTTTTAATAATGCCATGCATTTATTTGCTTGCATTTACAACCATTTTAGTTGTGAAAACAACTATATTCAAGTTTTTTTTGATGTAAGTTAATTAATTTACATATTGTGCTGGATTTTATTCACAAGTTGCAACAATTTTGGTTATTTTTATAGTTATGTTTATAACAAATTGTTTTATTGGCATAAACCATCCTGGCTGGTTCAATCACTTTCACCAGTTTGGAAACAAACGGCAGGTATAAAAATACCTGCCGTTTCAACCCGCCAAGGTTAATATACCAATTAATCCAGCGTAATATTACCGGCTTCAATCACTTTGGCCCAGTCTTCACGCTCTTTATCGGAATAAGCCTTGAATTCTTCAGCGGTCATGGGCATCACTTCAACCCCCATGGCATGAATTTTTTCTTTGACTTCTTCACTGGCAAGCACTTTCTGCAAATCGGCTGATACTTTGCCAACAACTTCCTCGGGTAAGCCGGCAGGCCCAACCAGACCTTGCCAGGCATAAGCTACAAAACCGGGAACCCCAAGCTCGGCCATGGTGGGCACATCAGGCAACACATTGCTTAAACGCTCGGGAACCGCAGCCGCCAGAACACGAACCTTGCCTGCCTGGATATTACTCAAGCTTAAGCCCAGATCGGCAAACATGAAATCAACACGTTTACCCATCAAGTCCTGCAAGGCAGGGGCCGCCCCTTTGTAAGGAACATGCAGGGCATCAATGCCTACCGTTTGTTTAAAACGCTCAAGTGCCAAATGGTGCGGGGAACCGGCACCGGCCGAACTGGCCGCCAGTTTGCCCGGCTCTTTTTTGGCCGCTTCAATCAACTCATCCATGGTTTGATAAGGAGAGTCGGCGGCTACGACCAGCACCAGAGGGAACCGTGCCAAACCACCAATATAGGTAAATGTGGCGGGGTCATAAGTCAGTTTTTTATATAAAGACGGGTTATAGGCCAAGGTGCCTGAATCGGCCGTACCCAGCACATACCCTTTAGGGGCGGCATTGGCAACCGCTGCCGCACCAATACTGGTACCGCCCCCGGGTTTGTTTTCAATGACCAGCGTTTGTCCCAGCTCTTTTTCAAGTGCAACCGCAACCGTACGGGCAATCACATCGGTACCGCCCCGGCAGGATAAGGCACTACCCAACGGACCGGCTGCTCGGGATAAGCAGCATGGGTAAGCCCTGAAACACCCAACACACCAGCCATCAATAATTTACCAATTGACTTAACCAAACCTCTAACTCCTTCCTTGAACTAAATAAAAAACATCAAAAACAATACCTGCCTCAGTTTTCAGGTATATAAACGATCAAGACAACAAACTGTCTTCGTACAAAAAACAACACCGCCTGCCCAACCTTGAAAACAGTTGGACAGGCGGCACACCTAACTATTTACTTACTCTTCAAAAACAAGCGCTTCATTAATGAGGCTGCAAATTTTTTCACCATCTTTAATTTCATTGCTTAACAATAAAACCAGCTTGGTCAGGAATAAGCTACGTTTTTCTTCGGGCAGTTTATCAATAGCAAATGACAGGCTATCGTAAACTTTTTCCAGATCCTGGACATCAATACTCATTTTTGTTTCCTCCTTAGACTGCCACTTTCTTAATAAACTTCTGGAATGCTTTATCCAATGCACCTTGCTGGTATTTTTCCCAGCGACCGCAAATATGGTGGTCGGGGCGAACCAGATAAACCTGGCCAGCATTGGCATGGTAACGGTTCTTTAATAAATCATCACTTACCGCAATGGTTTTATCTGCACCGATAACGTTGGCCACGGTGGCAGACAAGGCGACTAACTGAACGGGCACGCCCTGCTTTTTAATGGCACCGACTTCATCAAGCAAGGCTGCTGGCAACGCCGCTTCATTACTGAAACAAATAATATTAAAACCATTACCCAGCTCATCGTACAGAAATTTCCCGTCCAGTTTCAGGTTAGGAATTAAGGTACCGTTTTCAAGATCAGGGTGCATTTCATGGTTATCATCACCAATACTGTTTACCGGTGAAGAGCGGTACACATGGGCACGGGAAGTTCTCCAGTGGAATAGCGGGCGTACAAACTCATGTTTTAATGACAGTGACAGCGTGGCATCACGCAGCAAACGGAAACCGTCACTTGGCGGCGCCATGAAACGGGTACTTTTACCGGCTTCATCAATAATTTCCATGGCGGCACCCACACGGTCATTGGTATATGAGTTCAGCAGGAAGTCTGAGCCCCAGCCTTTGATGACCGCAGTCAGTTTCCAGCATAAGTCCATCACATCCTGAAAACCGGTATTGGCGCCACGCACACCAAAAATAGGCAGCATATGGGCAGAATCGCCGGCAAACAAAATACGCTTGTGAACATATTCGGGCAAGGTAAGTGCGCGGGCAGAATAAACCGAGTACCAGTCAAGCTCCCATTGTTTGTCTTCGTAACCCATCATTTTCAGCTGGGCATTGACGGCAGCCGTGATATTGTCCAAATCAAGCGCTTCTTCGTTGGAAATATGGGCAGGTAACTGGTAATCAAAGCGCCAGATGTTATCGGGCTCTTTATGCAGCAAAATGGTATTGCCTTTATTCCAGTCTGGTGAAAAGTAAGCCAGCCGCTCGGTAGGCAAGTCAAGATCAATGCGGATATCTACAATAACAAAGCGGCCCTCGTAGCTATTGCCTTCCATTGTGAGGTCCATGGCTTGACGAATAGAGGAACGCGCGCCATCAGCCGCAATCAGCCAGGGGGTTTTATACGAATACTCGCCTTCCGGGGTATCAACCACCAGGCTTACCTCATTCTCACCCTGGGTAAAAGAGGTTAGATGATTACCCCAGCGCAGCTCGATCAACGGGTTTTTGGCTGCTTCTTCAACCAGATAGGTTTCCAGATAATTCTGTTGCAGGTTATTTAATGGGGGGTGGCTGTCTTGTGGATCAACCGGGTTTTCCATGCGGAAAACACGCTCGCCATTGTAGAAAGAATTGCCGCTGGTCCAGGACAGGGCCTTTTCCATGATGCGGTCTGCCACACCGGCCACCTTTAAAATTTCCATGGAACGCTTGGTATAAACCAGGCCACGGCTGCCTTCTGAAACCTGCTGCTCTGACAGCAGCACAATATTTTTAATACCGTAACGTGCCAGTAATAAAGATGCGGCCAGGCCAATGGGCCCACCACCTACAATAGTGACAACGCTGTCGGATTCGGCCAGGTTTGCCGGAAAGGTATGTGGATAAACGGTATAGTTGTGATACAGCGATTTACGCGGAGTAGTAACTGGCGTATGCATGATGTCTCCATAACTGAATACGATAAGATTTATGTTTTTGTAACACTGACACGCATTAATTTGCTTGCGTTTGCAACTATTTTAGTTGTAAACGCAACTACTTTCAAGTTTTTTTTGATGCAGGTTAATTATTTTCCAGATTATGCTGGATTTTGTTCACAAGAGACATCAGAATTTCCTGTTCTTCATTGGACAGGGTTTTCATGGCAATTTTGTTTCTGCGTGTAATCAAAGCCACTACTTCATCGTAAACCAGCTCTCCTTTTTCGGTCAGGGACAAGTCAAATGCCCTGGCATCATTCTTTTGCTGGCGCTTTTCTATCAAGCCCTTACCCACCAGTGAAACCACTGCCCTGCTACCCTGGCTTTTATCAAGGTTGGCTTTTTTGGCAACCTGAACCACCGACAGCATTTTGTAAAAACCAATCACGGCCAACACCCTTCCTTCACTGAAAGAAATGTTTGCATGCTTGATATCGGCATAATCAGCATGATTATCAATGAGTTTTGACAGCGAATGAAGCTTGTATGTCAGGGAGTTTTCAAGGTTGAATGGATGGGCAGGCATTATATTTATTAATTTATATCGTTATATAGAATAATTTACGCCTATTCTATCAGCCTTTCTGCTTGCAGGGATATGACAAGTTCCGGCAAAACACCGGAACATTAATTTATAAAGGGTATTGCCACCCACCCGGGATTGCAATTCTGCCCGCAGGGCGGTTGGAGCAACCCCGGGCAGCTGGCAATGCCCGGTTTACAGCGTAGAAAAAACCGTTTACTCTGCGATGGCCTCATTGGCCTGACGGGTTAACAAAGCCATAAGACGTGCCAGCTCCTGACGCAGCTCATGACGGCTGACCACCATGTCAATAGCCCCCTTTTCAAGCAGGAACTCGGAGCGCTGGAAGCCTTCGGGCAACTGCTCACGCACGGTTTGCTCGATAACCCTTGGCCCGGCAAAACCAACCAGCGCCTTGGGTTCGGCAATCACCACATCACCCATAAACGCAAAACTGGCTGACACGCCCCCCATGGTTGGATCTGTTAAGACACTGATAAATGGCAGGCCTTCGGCAGAAAGACGCGTTAGCATGGCATTGGTTTTGGCCATTTGCATAAGCGAAAACAGGCTTTCCTGCATGCGGGCACCACCGGAAGCGGCCACACAGATAAAAGGCGTACGGTTCTCAAGGGAAGCCTGCACACCACGTACAAAGCGCTCACCAACAACCGACCCCATGGAACCGCCCATGAATTCGAATTCGAAGCAGGCCAGCGTAACGGGAATGGACATGATGGAGCCACTAACCACCACCAGCGCGTCTGATTCGTTGGTTTGCTTCATGGCTTCGCTTAAACGTTCAGGGTATTTACGGCTATCCTTGAATTTAAGCGGGTCGGTTGAGCGGATATTGTCGCCAATTTCAACCCGTCCGTCTTTGTCGAGCAGGGAATCTATGCGGGCACGTGAGCCAATTCGCATATGGTGATCGCATTTGGGGCATACATTCAGGACCCGAAGCAGGTCTTCTTTGTAAAGCACCGATTCGCAGGAAGGGCACTTGACCCACACACCTTCGGGTACACGGCGTGAACCCGAATCTGATTTCTTATTGATTCTGGGAGGCAGAATCTTGTCTAACCAACTCATTATTTATCCTTTTTCTGGACTTTATCGAGCGCATCACGTACGCCTTTCAGCCATGTCGTTGCAGCGGTAACGGCAGCCTCACAAACCTGCGCGGGGGCCTTGTCTGCCACTGCCTGTTCCATTGTTTCGATAATTTTACTGCCAATCACCACGGCATCAGCCACCTGTGCAATTCTGGCCGCGCTTTCGGCATCACGGATGCCAAAACCCACACCAACCGGAATTTTGACGTGCTGCTTAATGAACTGCACCCTTTGCTGGACGTCTTCAACATCCAGGGCACCTGAACCAGTTACACCACGCAAAGACACATAATACACATAGCCTTCTGCAACTTTCGCAACAGATTTAACCCTTTCTTCGGTAGAAGTAGGTGCCAGCAAAAAGATTGGGGAAATACCATGCGTTTTTAAAAGCCCGGTAAATTCATCAAATTCTTCGGGCGGATAGTCTACCACCAATACGCCATCAACGCCGGCTACACTGGCTTTTTCAGCAAAAACCTTGCGCCCCATGGCTTCTACCGGATTGGCATAGCCCATTAAAACGATAGGGGTTTCCGTGTTTTCCTGGCGGAACTCACTCACGATATCAAGCACCCGGGCAAGGCTCATCCCTTTGGCAATTGCCCGTTCTGCGGCACGTTGCACCACCGGGCCATCGGCCATCGGATCGGAAAACGGTACGCCCAATTCAATGACATCGGCACCTGCCGCTACCATGCCATGCATTAATGCCAGGGTGGTTTGCGCGTCGGGGTCGCCCGTAGTGATATAGGGGATTAAAGCGGCGCGCTGGCCGGCTTTTGCAAATGCGTTATCTATTCTTGTTGAAGCCATTATGTTTCCTTTACAGCTCTATCCCGCCATATTCAGCGACAGTATGTATATCTTTATCACCCCTGCCCGACAAATTGACCAGAATAATTTTGTCGACTGGCAAGGTAGGTGCCAATTTGGCCGCGTAAGCCAGCGCATGGGATGATTCGAGGGCGGGCAAAATACCTTCCAGGCGGCAGCAGTCATGCAAAGCCTTCAGGGCTTCGTCATCTTTGATGCTTTCGTAAGTGGCACGGCCAATTTCATTCAGCCAGGCATGCTCGGGCCCTACGCCGGGGTAATCGAGGCCGGCGGAAACGGAATGGGTTTCCTGGACCTGGCCATCGGCATTTTGCATGACAAACGTACGGTTGCCATGCAAAACCCCTACCTGCCCCGCATTGATAGAAGCGGCATGGCGCGGGGTATCAAGACCATCACCAGCGGCTTCAACACCCACCAGCTTGACATCTTCATGAGGGATATAGGGATAGAAAATACCCATGGCATTGGAACCGCCACCCACGCAGGCAACGACGTAGTCGGGCTGGCGGCCGGCATCACGGGGCATTTGTTCGATGCATTCCTGGCCAATAATGGCCTGGAAGTCGCGCACCATGGCCGGATAAGGGTGTGGCCCCGCAACCGTGCCAATGATGTAAAAAGTGTTGTCGATATTGGTTACCCAGTCACGCATAGCTTCGTTCAGGGCATCTTTTAATGTTTTGGAACCCGAATGAACCGGCACCACCGTGGCCCCCAGCAGCTTCATGCGATAAACGTTTAAAGCCTGGCGACGTACGTCTTCGGCACCCATGTAGACTACGCATTCAAGACCATAACGGGCCGCGACGGTTGCCGTGGCAACACCATGCTGCCCTGCCCCGGTTTCGGCAATAATGCGGGTTTTACCCATTTTACGGGCCAGCAAGATTTGACCAATGCAGTTATTGATTTTATGGGCACCCGTATGATTCAGGTCTTCGCGTTTTAACCAGATTTGGGCGCCACCCAATTGCCCCGACCATCGTTTGGCATGGTAAACCGGGCTTGGACGACCTACAAAATGAGCAAGTTCGTAATTATACTCGGCAATGAATTCGGGGTCATTCTTGTATTTTTCGTAAGCCTCGTTCAGTTCTTTAATTGCATGCATTAATGTTTCAGCAACAAAAACACCACCGAACTGGCCGAAGTGGCCTTTTTCATCTGGATAATTATAGGGTTTCAAAACGCCTCCTGCAGCGTATTCATAGACATAAGCTAACTGTTTATTTTAACTGAATGTACGGATTTCTCCATCAATAATGCCAATTTGGCTTGAGATGGCTTATAACCCGTACTTCCAGCCGGCTCAGCAGCGTTCGGCCGAGATAACCCCCGGGATATCCGACAGTGCCTGCAATGCCTTGGACAATTGCTCGCCATTTTTGATTTCAATCGTAAAATTCATATGGGCCAGCGATTGCCTGCTTTGTGTATTAACACCCGTCACATTCAGCTTGAGGCGGGAAAATGCCTCGGAAATATCACGCAGCAGGCTATTGCGGTCATGGGCATGAACGGCAATATTAACAGGGTATACCGTATCGGCCGTATTCCCCCAGGCAACATCAATCACCCGTTCAGGGCTTTTATGCGCCAGCACGGCAAATGATTTGCAGTCTTGCCGATGAATGGAAACACCCCGGCCGCGCGTTACAAAGCCGGCAATATCATCGGGCGGAGCCGGATGGCAGCAACGGGCCAGTTGTGTCATCAGGGAATCCACCCCTACCACCAGCACACCGCTTTTCCCGGTTTTGGCCGCACTCAAGGCACCACTCTGGCGAGCCACCATGGCTTTTTCATCGGTGTCGGCAGACCCATCCGGTTCAACAAAAGCGGCGGCAATACCGCGCAGGCCAAACTCATCTTTGGCAACCGCCACATACAGGTCTTCGGCACTGGCAAAACCCAGTTTGCCAGCCAGCTGTTCCTGGTTTACCGCTGTTTTGCCCAAACGCTGCAGCTCTTTTTCAACCTGCTCCTGGCCGGCAGTAATACGCTTTTGCAATTCGATGGCATTAAACCACAAACGTACTTTCGCCCTGGCCCTGGGGCTGGCCAGATAACCCAGCTGCGCATTAAGCCAGTCACGGGAGGGCCCGCCAGACTTGGCCGCAATAATTTCAACCGTTTGCCCGGTTTGCAATTTGGTATTGAGTGCCACCAGTTGCCCGTCAACCCGGGCACCACGGCAACGATGTCCCAGATCGGTATGCAAATGATAGGCAAAGTCAACGGGCGTACTGCCTTCGGACAGTTCTATGACCCGGGCTTGTGGGGTAAGTACATATATACGCTCTTGCCCTCCGCCCGCTTTCATCTGCTCCAGTTTTTCACCGGTTTTTTTCAGTTCGGCCTTTTTACGCTCCAGGTTTACCTGGCTTGCAACACTGGTATTGTTATCATCATTCGCCTTTTTTTCTTCTTTTTCGGTGATACCCACCTCTTTGCGCCACGACAATAATTGGCGCATCCAGGACACCTGCCGGTCATACAGGCTGGAAGCGGACACCTCGCCACCTTTGGCTCCCGCTTCTTTATAGCGCCAGTGTGCCGCCATACCATATTCGGCAAACTGGTGCATTTGCCAGGTACGGATTTGCACCTCGAAGGCACGGCCGTCATCGCCCCGCACCACCGTATGCAATGAACGGTAACCATTGGGTTTGGGGCGCGCGATATAGTCATCGTATTCATTCATGACTGGTGTCCATTTGGCATGCACCAATGACAAAGCGGTATAGCAATCCCGTTCGGTATCGACAATAATACGCAAGGCCTGCAAGTCGTAAAGCTGGTCAAAATCAAGGTTTTTATTGCGCATTTTGTTATAAATGCTGTAAATATGCTTGGCCCGTCCGGCCACATCAGCCTTGATGCCCATTTCCTGCAAAGACGTCTGGATGCTGTTAACGATCGCAGCCACATGGCTTTCCCGTTCAACACGTTTGCTTTCCAGCTTTTTGGCAATATCCTTATATACCTCTGGCTCAAGGAAACGAAATGACAGGTCTTCCATTTCCCATTTTATTTGCCAGATACCCAGACGGTTGGCCAATGGCGCGTAAACATCCCGGGTTTCGATGGAAATGGAGGCCGGGCACGGTTTTTTGGTTTCGGCAAACCAGCGCAATGTTTGCAAGCGTGAGGCAAGCCGGATCAATACAATACGCAAATCGGTGGCCATGGCCAGCAGCATTTTCCTGAGCATTTCTTGTTGCGTGGCATCACTGCTGCTGTCTGCCGGACCGGCATTGCGGGCGACCTCACCAATTTTGACCAGGGCACGTGAGCCCTGCACCAGGTTAAATACTTCAAGCCCGAATTGATTGATAATTTCATTTTTATAGTCGGCTTCCGGCAACCCGCTCAGGGCAATAGGCATGGCGGCAATCAGGCCCGACACGATAGTGGTGGCATCCATTTGCAGCAGGGACAACACCTTTACCACCCCGGCAGCATGAAACACCGAGGGTTCTTCGGTGGACAGTATTTTCCCCGCCATTATGGGCCGGGCCCAGCTGACTACCTTTTCAAGCAGCTGCCTGCCTTCAGGCTCCAGATCAACACACACCGACTCAAGCCATTCATCATCAAAGGCTTTATTATTGTGCGTATCGGATATCATGTGAATCATGGCGGTAAACTATAAGAAAAAATCAAACGAAATTAACCCATATTGTACAGGTCGGAACTATGGACGCAAATACCAAAACGCTATTAATCATCTGGCATTCCCGTACCAATGCAGCCAAACAGGCGGCACAGGCGGCCTTTGAGAGTGCCTGCAAAGTCCGTCAGGAATTGGAACAAAGCCATGATATTGTGATGGTTAATGCCAGTGAAGTGAGTCTGAACGAACTGCAACAGGCCAGTGCCTATTTATTTTGCGCCCCTGAAAACCTGGCCAGCCTAAGCGGCGCCATGAAAGAGTTTTTTGACCGTTTTTATTATGACCTGCTTGAAAACATAGAAGGCCGGCCATACAGCGCCA
>JAAYHN010000037.1 GCA_012735395.1 Alcaligenaceae bacterium
GAATATTGAGTCATTTCGTGCAAGAACCCGTTTCCTCTTCATCGCCATCCCCCAATACAACGGGGTATTCTGTCAATCGTCCAATGACAATCCCGCTCAACCCCGTTTACCGTCATATCTGTTTTGTCAGTTTGCTGGCTTTACTGGTTTTGTGCGTTGCCTGGGAACTTTATCTTGATCCAATTGGCCCCCGCAGCCGGATTTTAGCCCTGAAAGCCTTGCCACTGGTTTTCCCGCTATATGGGGTATACAAGGGAAATTTATATACGATGCAATGGTCTTCCATGCTGGTGCTGCTTTATGTAATGGAAGGGGTGGTGCGCTGGTACACTGATTTAAGCCCTGTTTCCCGTTATTTGGGCATGGGTGAAACACTGTTATCCATGATCGTGTTTATCAGTGCCATTATGTATGTGCGGCCCGCCAAAAAAGTGGCCAAGGCTGTTAAAAAACAGGGTAAATAACATGCTTTCAACATTGAAGGTCAGCAATACATTTGCGGCATTGTCTTCCGGGTTTTATACCAGGTTGCCAGCCCGTGGCCTGAATAACCCGGGTTTATTGCATGTCAATCCAGATGTGGCCGCTTTGCTTGGCCTGGATAGCACCCAAACCGGTAGTGATGAATTTTTACAGGTCATGTCGGGCAACTCGGCTTTACCGGGGGGCATTACCCTGGCGGCGGTTTACAGTGGCCACCAGTTTGGTGTGTGGGCCGGGCAGCTGGGTGACGGCAGGGCCCATTTGTTGGGTGCCATTGCCGGGCATGATGAAAATGGCAAGCCCTGTGACTGGGAGCTCCAGTTAAAAGGTGCCGGCTTAACGCCTTATTCCCGCATGGGAGACGGCCGGGCGGTTTTACGCTCTTCGGTGCGTGAGTACCTGGCCAGTGCCGCCATGAGCGGTTTGGGTATTCCAACCACGCTGGCATTGTGCATTACCCAGTCCGAAGACCCGGTTTACCGTGAAACCACTGAAACGGCCGCCATTGTGACGCGTGTGGCACCCACTTTCATACGTTTTGGTTCGTTCGAGCACTGGTTTGCCAACCGTCGCCCTGATCTATTAAAAGAATTGCTTGATTACACCGTAAAGCATTTTTTTGCCAGCGAGGTGAATCTGGCACAAAATGACGCCGAAGTTCCGGCGATGGTATGTGGTTTTCTGGATTGTGTAACAGAGCGAACCGCCAAATTAATGGCAGACTGGATGTGTGTCGGTTTCTGTCATGGCGTAATGAACACTGATAACATGTCCATTCTGGGTCTTACACTTGATTACGGGCCTTACGGGTTTATGGACGGTTTTCAGGCCAACCATATCTGCAATCATTCCGACACCGAAGGGCGTTATGCCTGGGATCAACAGGCATCTATCGGTTTATGGAATTTATACCGGCTGGCCAATTGTTTTGTTATTTTGGGTGTGTCGCAAGAAGACCTGCTTAAATCCCTTGACCGTTACGAGGCCATATTTACCCAGGCCTTCCAGGAAAAGCTGGTGCGTAAAATGGGTTTGCACCAATGGCAGGAAAGTGATGCCGGTTTGGTAGAACAATGGTGGCAGATCCTGCATTCGCAAAAAGCAGACTTTACTTTAAGTTTCAGGTATTTGTCTGAAGTCATGCAAGATGACAGCCGTTTTCTGGGCCTGTTTTCAGATAAAACGGCAATTACCGAATGGTTGCAGCAATATAAGGCGCGTATTGGCACGTTAAGCATTACAGAAACAGAACGGGTGGCCTCCATGAATGCGGTTAACCCGCTGTATGTGCTGCGTAATTATTTGGCCGAAAGGGCAATTTGGGATGCAAAATTAAAAAATTCGGTAACAATAGAACAATTGCTAACGGTCTTGAAAGATCCGTATACAGAACATGCAGGGCTTGAGCACTTTGCCGCCTTGCCCCCCGATTGGGCCAATGAAATTTCAGTCAGTTGTTCTTCCTGAGTTCCAGGGCAACAACAGTTATAAAGATAATATGGGTACGAGAGAAAAATGTCAGGAAATACATTAGGAAAAATTTTCACGGTCAGCAATTTCGGTGAGTCACACGGTCCGGCCATTGGCTGTGTGATAGATGGCTGTCCCGCAGGCTTGCCCTTGTCTGCCGAAGATATCCAGCTGGAGCTGGATCGCCGGCGTCCGGGTACATCACGCCATGTCACGCAAAGGCAGGAGCCCGATCAGGTTGAAATCCTGTCGGGTGTTTATGAAGGGGTTACCACGGGTACACCCATTGGGCTTTTAATACGGAACCAGGACCAGCGCAGTAAAGATTACTCTGCCATTGCCGATACGTTCCGCCCCGGGCATGCCGATATCACCTACTGGAAAAAATTTGGCGTGCGTGACCCGCGTGGCGGCGGACGTTCTTCCGCACGCTTGACCGCACCAACGGTAGCAGCAGGGGCAGTGGCCAAGAAATGGCTGAAACAAGAGTATGGCACCCTGATTCGTGGTTACATGAGTCAGCTGGGCTCAATAGAAATTCCCTTCATTTCCTGGGATCATGTGGCCAATAATCCTTTCTTTGCAGCCAATCAAAGCCTGGTGCCCACCCTTGAAAACTATATGGATGAATTGCGCCGTGACGGTGATTCCATTGGCGCCCGCATTGAAGTGGTGGCAGAAAACCTGCCCGCCGGTTGGGGCGAGCCTATTTATGACCGTCTTGATGCGGATATCGCCCATGCCATGATGGGGTTGAATGCGGTTAAAGGCGTATCCATCGGGGCAGGCTTTGAATCTATCGTGCAGCGTGGCTCAGAGCATGGCGACGAGCTGACACCCGACGGTTATTTAAGTAATCATGCCGGGGGCATTCTGGGCGGTATTTCCACCGGGCAGGATATTACGGTCTCTTTGGCCATCAAGCCCACCTCAAGTATTCGCATCGAGCGCAAATCGGTGAACAAGGCGGGTGAGCCGGTTATGGTGCAAACCCTGGGTCGTCATGATCCCTGCGTGGGTATCCGGGCCACACCAATTGCCGAGTCTTTGCTGGCACTGATATTAATAGATCATGCCTTGCGCCAGCGTGCTTACCAGGCCGTGCAGCGATAAACCGGTAGCATTGCCAACTCCTGTTTAATGTCTTTTGTGGCCTTAAACACAATACAGCCCCCAATACCTGTTGCAGTGTTGGGGGCTGTGTAGCATTGAAAGCCTGAAGCAGCCACACTGTAAAAAGTGGCTGCTTGGTATTCGTGTTAGAACAGGGCTTTCAGAACCGTACCGGATACGGAACCCAGGCTGATATCCGGGTAGCCTTCTTTCTGGCATACGCCTTTGATGATGAGCTCATCGCCATCTTCAAGGAAAGTGCGTTTTTCACCCCATGGCAATTCAATCGGGTTTTTACCGCCGTTGCTCATTTCCATTAAGGAACCGGCTTCTGCGGGTGTTGGGCCTGACAGGGTGCCTGAACCTAACAAATCACCCGGTTGCAGGTTGCAGCCGTTAACCGTGTGGTGGGTAACCATTTGGGATACTGTCCAGTAAGCGTCTTTGAAGTTGCTGCTGGCAATATGGGCAGGTTCCTGATTGCTGTTGCGGGACTGTTCGGTGGTAAGTGATACTTCCAGTTTCAGGTCGTAGGCGCCGCCTTTGCTGTTTGCTTCCGAGCTTAGGTAAGGCAGTGGCTGTGGATCTTCGGCCGGATGTGAGAAAGCGGTCTGGAACGGTGCCAGGGCTTCTGTTGTTACCACCCATGGTGAAATGGTGCTGGCAAAGTTTTTGGCCAGGAATGGGCCAAGTGGCTGGTATTCCCATGCCTGCAGGTCGCGGGCAGACCAGTCATTCAAAATGCACAGGCCAAATACATGCTTGGGAGCGTCTTCAATATTGATACGGTGTCCCAGTTGGTTGCCGGTTCCAATAAATACGCCCAGTTCCAGTTCATAGTCAAGGCGTTTGCAAGGGCTTAACTCGGGAGAGCCGCCTTCGCTTGTTGGGCGGATTTGGCCAACAGGGCGATGGAATTGCTGGCCAGACACACCAATGCTTGAAGCACGGCCATGGTAACCAATAGGAATCCATTTGTAGTTTGGCAGCAATGGATTGTCGGGACGGAATTGTTTGCCAACGGCGGTTGCGTGATGGATTGAGATATAAAAATCGGTATAGTCGCCAATCCGGGCTGCGGTGGTGTATTCGGCATCGGCCTGTGCCACCAGCAAAGGTTCAATTTGTGCCTGCAGGGCAGAATCGGTACGCAAGGCGCGGGAAAGGGCAAGACGCAATGCAGACCAATATTCCTGGCCTAATGCCATTAATTCATTCAGGTGGGTGCCACGGCAGGCATCAAGGGCTTCTTTGGCAAGCCCGTCAAATGGATTGATATTGGCCAGGGCGGCCAGGTCAACAATCTGGTTTCCAATGGCGACACCAGGACGGAATGATTCTTGTGAACCCGCTTTGCGGAAAGAGGCAAAAGGCAGGTTCTGGACAGGAAAGCCGTTACCGGGCGTGTTGGCAGATGCAACCCAGCTTTGTAGTTGGGGATTGTGTGTCTCGTTCAGTGTTGTCATGCGCGTAACTTAATTAAAATTAAATAATGAAATAGTTGAAAACGCAACCATTATAGTCGGAATGCCAGGTAAAAACCACAAGGGGTTTTCCAGCATCCAATATATTAC
>JAAYHN010000038.1 GCA_012735395.1 Alcaligenaceae bacterium
GGTGCTTGAAGCTATTCGCTTCAAGCCGCTCTTGGGTAATTTTAATTGCCTGCTTTTTTTAGCCATGTTCAACTGTTAATCAAATCCGCTTATTATCTCAAAAAAATGCTTAACTTAATGGCAGTGATGCTCCTGCGTGGGAACCCATACCGGGTACAAATAAAAGCGGAAGCATCGTTCAGGTGCTTAAGGCTGGAAAGCGCCTACAAAAATGGCCGGGTCTATGCGGGTATTATTCAGGCTCACGTTCCAGTGCAAATGCGGGCCGGTTGAGCGGCCGGTTGTACCTACCCTGCCCAGCACCTCTCCCCTTTTGATAGTTTGCCCCTTTTGCACATCAATCGCCGACAAATGACAATACATGGTTACCATGCCCTGCCCGTGGTCTATAAATACTGTTTTACCGTTGAAATAATAATCGGCCACAATCGTCACTACACCATCGGCCGGCGCCTTGACCGGTGTCCCTGTTGGCACGGCAATATCAAGCCCCGAGTGCGGGTTTCTTTCCTGCCCGTTAAAAAAACGGCGTAAACCGAATGGACTGGAATACCTGCCCCCCTCTACGGGACGATCCAGCACGATATTGCTTGGGCCTGCCGATCTGAATTGGGCATACGCATCGGTTTGTTCTTTCAACTCACGCTGAATCCGGTTTAAATGCGCCTGGGAAGGATTGACATACTTATTCGAACTGAGCTTTATATGCTGTTCTTTATATTTCTTGGCTTGAACCTGAAAAGACACTTGCTGGCTGCCACTTTGCGTTTTAAGCGTAATGTGGCTTGTACCCGTTTTACTTTTAAGCGGAATACCCACAATAGCCAAATACTCTGCCGTATTGCCATTGGCAAGAACCATAACCTGGCGATTGTTATAACTAGCTGCCGGCACACTGGCATGCTGGCCAAGACTCACGACAGCAATACCACCCGGCACCGGGCGATGCAATTTATCTTTAATATAGTTATTGGCCATCACCAGGCCAGACATGCAAAAAAGCATGAAGCCAGCAATTATGTTAACTGTTGATTTCATGCTTTTCATGTTTACCCCGTATATTGCTTAGTGATTCTCTTTGGCGTGGTTAATGGTGTACTTTGGAATTTCAATAACCAGATCCTTGTCGGTTATTTTAGCCTGACAGGACAGCCTTGAGGTGGATTTCAGGCCCCATGCCTTATCCAGCAGGTCTTCTTCATCATCTGTGGCATCTTCAAGTGACGAAAACCCCTCTTTAACCACGACATGGCAAGTTGTGCAGGCGCACGATAATTCACAGGCATGTTCTATTTCTATATCGTTATCCAGCATGACACGGCAAATGGATTCCCCACTTGGTGCATTTTCAATCACTTTTCCTTCTGGACAAAGTGACTCATGTGGCAATATTGTTATCTTTGGCATTACTATTCCAATTATGCTATTTGATCTAAGGTTTTACCTGAAAGTGCCTGGCGGATACTGCGATCCATGCGACGGGCAGCGAAATCATCGGTTGCCTGTGACAGCGTTTCTACGGCATCCCGAATTTCATCACTTGTGCCCGTATCAAGCAAGTTGACTGTTTTAAGCAAAAGGCCCTGGATTTGTTCCAGTTCGGTGGCATCCAGCAAATCACTGTCTTTTTCAAGGGCGGCATTAATAGACTCTACCAATTGCCGGGCCTCTACCTGCTGCTCGCGATGCATGCGCAACCGGGCGTCTTCATCTGACTTGTCAATACTATCGCGCAGCATTGAGGTAATTTCTTCATCGGACAGGCCATAAGATGGCTTAACGGTAACCGCAGCCTCTATACCTGTACTTTGTTCACGCGCCGTTACACTAAGCAGGCCATCGGCATCCACCTGGAAAGTCACCCGGATCCGGGCAGCGCCCGCTACCATAGGCGGAATACCACGCAATTCAAAACGGGCCAGTGAACGGCAATGATCAACCAGCTCGCGTTCACCCTGAACCACATGCACACTCATGGCAGTCTGGCCATCTTTAAAAGTGGTGAACTCTTGCGCCCGGGCGACCGGGATAGTGCTGTTGCGCGGAATAACTTTTTCTACCAGGCCACCCATTGTTTCCAGTCCCAGCGACAAGGGAGTGACATCCAGCAGCAACCATTCATCGCTGGCCAAGCGGTTAC
>JAAYHN010000039.1 GCA_012735395.1 Alcaligenaceae bacterium
ATTCAACAGGAAAAAACGTTAGAGGCGGCATGACTCACGTTCCAACTACCTTGACAAACACCGCCCCAGATTTTGCCCAGCTCCTGGCTAAGTATGCGCAAGACGACATCCGGGCCGCTACCTACTGAAAATGCGCTGTACAGGGTAACCGTTTTTTGTGGAAAGTCGGTGTTGGCCTGGGCGGCATTGCCAAGGCAGGCAAAAGATAACGCAGCGGCAATTAGCGTGGTTTTCTTGAAAAATAACATGGGGTCTCCTGATGCCAAAATGTATAAATGCTTGTCTTTAAAGTGGATTTTTGTAATGTGACAACATATTTTTGTTTTTTTATGAGCCGCTTTATAGCAATATGGGGTTGCTTGGGCGGTTATCTTGGTGTGGCATTTGTTTGTCTATTGGTTTAAGCCAACTTTTATAAAGCGCTATTATGAATGAATGGCGATTCAATTTGAAATGAAATTTCATTGTCTTTCATAACAAAAAGTATATGACAGAAAAAAGTCGCCAGTGGCGGATATCAACCACTGGCGACGTTGGTTTTGCGGATAGGGCACCGCACTGCCTAAGCGTTGGGTGCGGTGTCAGTCAACAGCGCGTAAAATTTTCTGTACTTCCTCTACATTGACAACAGTGGCCTGGCCACCCCATTCGGCACGCATCCAGGTAGCTAAGTCCGCAATTTCTTCATCATCCAACGCACGCTCAATCATGCGTTGGGCCAGTTGGGGCTTGGTCTCAAATCCCACCGATGCAGGGATGCCTGCGCTGCGGCAGCGTGCCTCGTCCTCGATCCACTCTTTGGGCAGGTAGAGTTGACGATCAATGAAGGCAGCACCCCCACAGCCGGCGTAGCATAAAAAGACACCCACCTGGCTGTTCTCAATGCGACCCGCCGTGCCGCTGTACTGGCACTTGACGCCTGCCGAATGCCGTCCCTTCTTGAGAAAGCCGGTTTCATCGACAATCAGCACGGCATCTTCATCACCCAGGTGCTCGATCACGTACTCACGCAAAATGTCTCGCGCCTGGTCGGCATCCCAGTGGAGTGGGCTCGTTCGAGCAAATGCTGGACTCCGTCAGGGGTGGCATCCCGAATGAACTCGGCCAACTGCCAGCTATTTTTACGTTCAATGTTGCTCAACAGCCCCTGCAGATAACCCAATGCCCGTGTTCTGGGCTTAGATCGCCTGAACAGGTTTGCTAGGCGACTATGGAGATTCAACAGCTCTTGCAACCAGGGTTGCACCGATACCATCATCGGGATTTGCTACGTTGTCCTTGATCGGGGTAGTTTGCCATAAATTCTACGGCTGTAGTACTATGTGACCTAAAACGAGCGCTGGAACTGCTCCAGATCGGCTCCGGATGCGCTGATGCCGCTTTCCGTGACGGCCAAGAAGATGCCATTCGTCACATCGTCAAGGGCAAAGGCCGCTTGCTGGTCGTGCACAAGGCAGGGTGGGGCAAGAGCTTTGTCTACTTCATCGCGACTAAGTTGCAGCGGCTAGTCGAGGAAGGCGTAGTAGAAAAGCAGAAAAGGCCTACGGGCTATGTTGTTAAGGGAAAGCAGCTGTTTGATTAACGTATATCGCCAGTGAGTATTTGATTTGCTTGATGTACCTGTCTGGCGCAGAAATGAATATGAAAGAAGAAAAAAATAATCTAGGCTTGGATAAGGGCAGTCTCCCACGTGTCGGCATGCTCGCCACCGTCCGCAACCGCCGTGGTGTTATCTCCGCCGTCGAACCTTTCAGTGACAGCAAAAGCTCAGCCCTTCTGCATTTGGTCACTATCGAGTTCAGTGATGCCGATGGTGATGCCGAAGAGTCGCTGTTGTGGGAGCGTGAACGTTCCCCGGTGGTGCTGGAACCCAACGCACTGCCCAGACTAGATCGCGAAGCCCCCATGCAGCAGGACGAGTTTCTGGCCCTGCAGCGCGCCGCTCGCTGGAGTGCGCTCACTCCCTTCTTGTCAGCCAGTAATCCGGCTGAGCGCTCCGATCCGGTCCCGACTGCTCCTGTTTACGGTGCCGTAAGTGTTGATGATTTCCAGTTAGTGCCGCTGGCTCGAGCCATGCGCATGCCACGCGTATCGCTGTTACTGGCTGATGACGTGGGCTTGGGTAAAACCATTGAAGCCGGGCTAATCCTTGCCGAGCTGATTCGCAAGCGTCGCATTCGGCGCGTGCTGATCATTACCCCGGCATCGCTGCGCACCCAGTGGCAGCAGGAGATGGAAGAGAAGTTCTCTCTCGGCTTCGACATTGTCGACAAGGCTGCCACCCACAAGCTGCAAAAGGAAATGGGGCTGGACGCCAACCCCTGGCGGGCACTGCCGCGGATCATCACATCCTACCACTATCTGCGTCAGCCGGATGTGCTGGAACAATTCATTGCCAACTGTGAATCGATCAAGCAGCAGGGCGGGGCACAGCTGCCCTGGGATTTGCTGATTGTCGATGAAGCGCACAACCTGATGCCGTCCAACTTTGGTGAAGACAGCGACCTGGCCAAGATGCTGCGGCTGCTGACGCCGTATTTCGAGCACCGACTGTTCCTCACAGCGACCCCGCATAACGGACATACCCGGTGCTTCTCCGGGCTGTTGGAGCAACTGGACCCGGTACGATTCACCCAAACCCCGGACTTCACCGACAAAGAACGCAAGATGATCGGCGATGTGCTGATCCGTCGACTGAAAAGTGAGATCAACGATCAGGACCGTCAGGCAGGCCGCGCGCCGCGATTTGCCAAGCGTTACCTTGAACCGCTGCCGCTGTATATGTTTAGGCCGGAGCAGGAGCTGGCGGTTGCCGTGCGTCAGTTCTGTACGCAGCTGAAAGGCATCATCCGTACAGCGCCAGAAGCACGCATGGTGCTCAATTTTGCCATTGAGATTCTGCGCAAACGGTTGCTGTCGTGCCCGGTGGCCTTTGCCGACAGCTGGCTGCGCTTCAAGGAGGGCTTGGCCACGAAGGAGGCACTGCAGGCCGCCGAAGTCGCAGCAGCCCGCCGCGCCAGTGAGGAAGACATCGACGATGACCAGGAGCGCGAGAGCCGCAGCCGGCATGCCGCTCAGGTGGTCGGCGCCTGGATGCATCCCTATGTCGAGCTACTGCAGCCAGAAATTGAGGCAATTGATGCCGCACTCAAGTCACTGGGGCTGGACAAGCAGCCTGTTATCACAGCCAAGCCGAAATCGGATGCACGCTTCGAGCGTTTGCGTGAACTGATTGGCAAGGAACTGCGTAATGCCGAGCAGTGGAAAGGTGATGAGCGCCTGATCATCTTCACCGAGTACAAAACCACCCTCGATTACCTGGTCAATCGCCTCAATGCCGAATACAGCGCCGAGCCCGGCAGCATCTGTCAACTCTACGGTGGCATGCATGAGGATGAGCGCGAGGCCGTCAAGCGCGCCTTTAACGACCCGGATTCCCCGGTGCGTATTCTGGTGGCCACCGATGCAGCCTCCGAAGGTCTCAACCTGCAGCACACTGCCCGCCTGCTGATGCACTACGAGATACCCTGGAACCCGTCGCGTCTTGAACAGCGCAATGGTCGTATCGACCGCCACGGCCAGTCACGCGACGTCACCATTTTCCACTTCACCAGCGAAGACGACAGCGACCTGCAGTTTGTTGCCCGCGTACTGGGCAAAGTCAACGATATCCGCGAGGATCTAGGATCGGTCGGTGAACTCTTTGATGCAGCCTTCCAGCGCCGCATGATGGAGATGAATGAAGACCAGGATGTGCTGGGTGATCTGGACCTGCAGATCAATAACCGACGCAGCGCCACGGAAGATGCACAGGTGCATACCGACGAGCGTGGCGAAGAGGAAAAGCAGCGTCTGCAACAACTGATGGACGATCTGGATTTAAGCCCCGACACCCTCAAGGCAACCCTGACTATCGCCATGGGACTGGGTGCGACCCGCGAGGTACTGGAGGGGCCGGATACGCTGGGTCGGATGCGGCTTCGCACACCGCTACCCAGCCGCTGGCAGGCCGTGGTCGATGATAGTCTGCGACTGCCCTCACAAAAGGGTGTCAGCGGCGCCATGCCTTGGCTGGTGTTCGATAACCGTTTTTTCATTCACAACGTTAATGGGCGGCCGGTATTTCGCCCCTCACCCGACACGGTATTGCTGCATCTGGGGCATCCGTTGTTGCGTCAGTCGCTCAATGCCTTTGCGCGTCTGCGCTTCCCCGGTGGCCAGGCTGACTTCCAGCCGCCCAGCCGCTGGTTGGTGAGTCGGGGAGAGGTCCCCGCCGGCGCCCAGGCGCTGGTGCTGTTCACGGTTGAGGAAATGGCCGTCAACGATCTGCGTGAAACCTTTCACCACTGGACGCGAACTCTGGCACTTCCAGTGCAAAACAGCGCACTGGGTCAGCCATTACCCTACAACGGGCCTCACTGTGGCCAACTTGGCAGACAAAGCGCAGGTGATATGGCCGCTGCCCGTGATCTTTGGGATGACATCGAAGACGACATCAGAACCTTGCTGGCCTGCTATCGCCGCGAGTTGACTCAGACCCTGCGCACCCAGCTGAAATCTGCCTATGACCAGGCCAAGAGCCATGAAAAAGAGGCCTTTGAGCAACGCATTCGTGAAGTGGCAGCCCTGCAGAAGGTCCAGAGCATCGACAAGCTGAAGCGGGAAATCGAGGAGCAGCGCAAGACCCATATTCAGTTCAGCCTGCTCGACGACGCCGACGCCCTGGCTGAAAAGCGCCTGCGCGATCTGGAGGATGAACTCAAACGTCGGCAGAACCAGTTTGGCGACCTGCAGGAGCGCTTGAGTCAAGAGAAGATCCGCATTCTTGAACAGGTGCTGCCACGCCGCTTTGCCCTGCGTGGCGAAGCCCAGGTATTCCCGGTCACCATTGAAATTCGCTTTCCGGAGGTGAGTGTATGAGTCTGCATGCAGAAGGATGGGCACAGCTGCGGCATGGCGGCCTGTTGATATCTCCGGCCAAACTGGATGAGTTCTTTCCAGATCCGGCCGCGGCCATGTCCGATTACCAGGCTGACAAGCTCCGCCGCGCCCTCACGGCCTTTGATGGCAGCAGCGAGACGCTGGGCAACCTGCTAGATTACATCCTGCAGGACCTTTCGGGTCTGCCTGCCGAAGAGTGGCAAAAAGCCCAGGCTGTCGACAGCCGCTGGGCGGTACGCAGCTTCACTGGTGTTCTGATCAAACCCCGCCGCCTGTGGCTGGGGCCAAACGGGGAAACCCTGGCCGTGTTCACCCCCGACGATAGCGGTTCGCGGCAGTTTGCCAGCCGTCTGGGTGTCGGGCGTTCAAAACAGTTGCTTGGCCGGGTGGTGGAATGGCTGCGTCGTACCGGGCAGGCACTGGCACTGGTCACTAATGGCCGGCAATGGCGGTTGGTGTACGCCGGTGCCGATTACGAGGCCTGGTGTGAATGGGATATCGAACTTTGGTTCAGTGAGGGGCAGCCGGCAGCGCAAACGCTGATCTGGCGCACGCTGCTCAACCGCAGCACCCTGCTGGCAGAGCAAGGTCAGAACCGCTTGTTGCAGGCGATCAGCGCCTCACGCAAGGGCCAGGCTGAACTGTCCAATGTGCTGGGCGAGCGTGTTCGTCAGGGCGTCGAGGAGCTGATCACTGCCTCCCACGTCGCTATCGAGCAGGCCCAGCAGCAAGGGCAGGCTCACGATTACAAGGACCTGTATGTGGCTGGCTCGCGCATCATCATGCGCTGCATCATTACCCTGTTTGCCGAAGCCCGCGGCCTGATGCCGGTCGACAACTCGATTTACCAGCAGGCCTACAGTCTGGAAGGGCTGCGCCATCAGCTGGATCGGCGTGCCGGTGGCCGCGGCAACGAACGCTTGAGTCAGGGCCGTAGTGCTTGGCCGCGCCTGATTGGCTTGTTCAATCTGATCCACGAAGGCTCCGCCCATGAGCGCCTGAGTGTCCCGCAATACGGTGGCGCGCTGTTTGAGCCGGGCAGCCCTGCCAGTGACGACGGTATTTCGCGCGCGCTGGCGCTGCTGGAAAGCAGTCAGAACCTGGTCAGCGACCTGCAGGTACACAAGCTGCTGCGCCTGCTGACCCGCACCAAGATGAAAGTGCGTCAGGGCCGCAGCAGCCGCTGGGTGGATGCGCCGGTGGATTTCTCCACCCTGTCCTCGGAATACATCGGCATTCTCTATGAGGGCCTGCTTGATTTTGAATTGAAGCAAGCCGCTGATAACGACCCGGTCATCTTCCTGGCGGTCGGCAACCAGCCGGCGCTGACCCTGTCACAGCTGGAAGCCATGGATGACAAGGCGATCAAGCAGCTGTTTGAGGCGCTGAAGAAAAAAGACTCCACCGGTGACGACAGTGAGGAGGAGGCGGATGAGGGCGTCGAAGAATCCGCTGACCTCGATGACAGCAGCGATGACGAGGCGGACGCCGTCGAAGACGACTCAGAGGAAGACACCAACACCAGTGACGACAGCGAAGAGCTGACCCTCAGCGAAGATCATCTGCTGCGCGCCAACACCTGGCTACAGCATGCCGCGCAGATTGCCGGGCTGGTGAAAAAGCCCCGTGGCCGCAAAGCCAATACCGCTGCCGACGAAGCCCAGCAGGCGCTGGAAAAGGCCGCCAAGCAGCTCTGCGCCCGCATTGTGGCGCCCGGCCAGTTTTTTCTGGTGCGCTGGGGTGGGACCCGCAAGGGCGCGGGCACCTTCTATACCCGTCCGCAACTGGCCGCACCCACCGTGCGCCGTACCCTGCAGCCGCTGGCCTATGACGCCGTGCAAACCGAGACCGACCCGCGCACCGGCCTGGACAGCGTGGTGGAGTGGGCACCGAAAACCCCGGAACAGATACTGGCCCTGAAAGTGTGCGATCCGGCCATGGGCTCTGGCTCCTTCCTCGCTGGCGCCCTGCGCTACCTCACCGAAGCGCTCACCCAGTCGCTGTTCCATCACAAACTGATCGAGCGCAGCGAAGACGGCGGTGTGCCGCGCATGGCCGACGGCAAGCTGGCTGAACTGCTCAGCGACGAGATGACCAAGCTCAACCCCAAGGATGATGGTTTTGAAGAGGCCCTGCGCGCCCAGCTCAAGCGTCACATTGTGGAGCGATGCCTGTACGGTGTGGACCTTGATCCGCTGGCGGTGGAACTGGGGCGTATGGCGCTGTGGGTCGAAACCATGGATCGCGACCTGCCCTTTGGTTTCCTCGACCACAAGCTCAAGGTCGGTAACGCCCTGGTCGGTACCTGGTTCGATACCTACCGTGATTACCCGGCCATGGCCTGGCAGCGCGAGGGCGGTGACAAGGATTACCAGAAGAACAAGCCGGACAACCTGATCAACCACTGGTACGAGGACGCTAAAGGAAAGCGCAAGGGCGACGTCTTTACCGATGCGATCAAGGCGCGAGCCAAAGCCGTGCCTGAACAACTGCAGGCGCTGCTCAGCGGCCAGCTGACACTGGAAGGCGGGCTGGACGCGGCCAATGTGCACGACGAGCTGCTCAAGGTGTTCCGCAAACTGCATCGCCTGCCGGTGCATGAAAGTGAAAAGCGCGCCGAGATATACCAGCAGGAGGTGCTGAACAACCCGCACTACCACGCCCTGAAAGCACGTATGGATCTGTGGTGTGCACTATGGTTCTGGCCGGGTGAGCAGATCGAGCTGGCCCCCTTGCCACGCGAGTTTGCCAACCCCACAGAGCAGGCACTGGCCATTGTCGCCGAGGTGGCGCGCCGCCAGCGCTTCTTCCACTGGGAGCTGGAGTTCCCGGATGTGTTCACCGCCAGCCAGGACGGTTTTGATGCGCTGTTGGGCAACCCGCCGTGGGAAATCCAGAAGCCCAACTCCAAGGAATTTTTCTCCAACCACGACCCGCTCTACCGCGCCTACGGCAAGCAGGATGCCTTGGCTAAACAACTGGAGTATTTCCGCGACTGGCCACAACTGGAGCACGGCTGGATTGCCTACAACGCCAACCTTAAGGGTATGTCCAACTGGGCGAAGTACGTGGGCAAGCCCTTTGGTGATTGGGTTACTGAAGACAAGGATGGCAAAAAGAGGCACGACCTGAATCTGGGGGGGCGCGGTAGGAACAGCTTCGAGGCCTCTGCAGCCGCACACAAAAAATGGCTGCAGCAGCGAAACAAGCACAAGGGCTTTGCCGATACTGCACACCCCTTCCTGTATCAGGGCTCGGCCGACCTGAACACCTATAAGCTGTTTCTGGAACTGAGTCACGCCTTGCTACGCAAGCAGGGACGGCTGGGCATGATCGTGCCCAGCGGTATCTATACCGACAAGGGCACCACCGACCTGCGTGAGCTGTTCCTGGCCCAGTGCGACTGGCAATGGCTGTTTGGCTTCGAGAACCGTGAAGGTATTTTCGATATTCACCGTTCTTTTAAATTCTGCCCGCTGATTGTGCAGAAGGGCGGGCAAACCCAGGCCATCCGCGCCGCCTTTATGCACCGCAACGTGGATGACTGGGAGCAAGCCGAGCGCCATGTGCTGGCCTATCCGCGGGCGCGGGTGGAGGAGTTCTCGCCTTACTCCAAGGCCATTCTGGAAATCCGCAGCGAGCAGGACCTACGCGTGTTGCAGAAGATCTACGCCAACGGTGTGCTGCTGGGCGACCAGAGTGAAAACGGCTGGGGCATCAAGTACGCCCGCGAGTTCGATATGACGAACGACTCCAAGCTGTTCCCGCCGCGGCCCAAATGGGAGGAAAAGGGCTACCGCCCCGACGAATACGGCCACTGGCTAAAAGGCCCCTGGCAGGATTACCACGGCCCGCAGCACATTCTGGATCGCGAGCCAGGGCTGGTGCTGTCGCGGGACGGGCAGCAGGCGCTGCGGGTGGATGAGATTGAGGATGTGGCGTTGCCGCTACTCGAAGGCAACATAATCGACCAGTTTCAGGTTTCCTCAAAAGGGTGGGTTTCCGGGAAAGGCCGCTCTGCTGTTTGGCGAGAAATCACCTCAGATAGTGAGGAGCTTGATCCTCAGTATTTGATAAGCCTTGAAGATGCCGCCTCAAAAAAATACAAATCTGGAGAGATGGCTGGTCAGCCAAAATGGAGCCCCGTTCCAAAGGTAACTTTTATTGACGTTACGTCCGCGACCAACGCACGGACTGCCCGAGCTACCTGTACTCCATTTTTCCCCTGTGGCAACACGTCAGCCGTGCTTGTTTCTCAGCAAAATGTATTTGCACTCGCAACCGCTATGAACTCCTTCGTTTATGACTTCGTTTCGAGAGCACGATGTGGTGGCTTGCACCTGAATTGGTTTGTGGTTGAGGAGTCTGTACTCCCTGATAAAGCAGTGGCGCCTTTTTTGGCCAGAATTGGCCAGGCCTTGATCGGCCACCTCAAGATTTTCAGCTTTACCCTTGAAGACCATATCAAGGCTTTTGCTTTAATGCCGACGGAGCGCATTCGCCAGCGGTGCATATCGGAAGCCTTGATTGCGAACGCGTTGGCCCTTTCCAATGACGAGATTGTTTATATCTTGGCTGATTGCGACCATCCCAGAAGGTCGCTTACGGACGCTTTCACTACTCAGCTTAACCCCAAAGGCTTCTGGCGTATCGACAAGGACAAAGACCCGGAATTGCGCCATACCGTCCTGTCACTGATCGCCTTCCACGACCTGCAGGAGAAAGGTCTCGACGCCTTCCTCGCTCAGAATGACGGCGAAGGCTGGATGATTCCCGAGCAGCTGCGCCTGGCCGATTATGGTCTGGGCCATGATGACCGTGCGCAGGAATACCAGCCGGTGGCCTCGCGCCTTGGACCGCGCTTCTACGATTGGCAACTCAACGAGGATGTGGAGCGCTCCTGGCAGGAATGCGCCGCCCATGCCGAGCTGATCCGCCGCATTGTGCCGCTGCCCGACCCCGAACCCGCAGATGGCGCTCCCGAAGTGCGCGCCACCAATAAAAACGAATCACCGCAGGGAGCACTATTCTGATGCTGAACCCCATTACCTACACCGAAGAGGTCGTCAGCGATTTTCTGCGCTACCAGCTCAGCACCTATGCCTTTGCCGATGAAAACCTCTATCGGCAGATGCGTGACCTGCTCAACCTGGAGCACACCCGCAATACGCCGCTGCTGAAGGGGCCGTTTATCTCGCTGTCTCGCACCTTTATGAAAGGCGCCAGCCTGGAACAACTGGTCAAGGAAGGCGTGCTGCATCCGCATATTCGCCAGCTGTCCCCGTACCCTGGAGCCTACCTGCACCAGGAGAAAGCCTTCCGTTCCATCAAGGATGGTCGTACCACCCTGGTAGCGACCGGTACCGGTTCGGGCAAGACAGAATCTTTCCTGCTGCCGATCATCAGCCGCTGCCTGCAGTTGCGTGATGAGGGCGCCGAGGCGGGTGTCACAGCGGTGATTGTTTACCCGATGAACGCCCTGGCCGAAGACCAGTTGCAGCGCATGCGCGAGCTGCTGGTGGGCACCGGCGTCACCTTCGGCATGTATGTGGGCAAGACCCCGCGTACCGAAGCGGACGTGAATGGTGTACGACTCGATCCTGGCAGCACGGTGGTGGATTACCGCAGCAAGTTGCAGCAGATGCAGCAGCAGAAGATCGACGTCGCCCTGCATCCCGCGGAGGAGCGGGTAAGCCGCGAAGCCATGCGCACCAACGGCCAGCAGCCGCGCATTCTGCTGACCAACGTCAAACAGCTGGAATTGCTGCTGACCCGCCAGCAGGATCTGGAGTTGTTCGATAGCGCCCGTCTGGAATTTATGGTGTTCGACGAGGCGCATACCTTTACCGGCGCCGGTGGTGCCGAAACCGCCTGCCTGATCCGACGATTGCGCTCCTACTGCGGCAAGGACGAGAGCAGCACGACCTGCATCGCCACCTCGGCCACCATTGCCGATCCGCGTCGCGGCATCGAGGCTGGCCGCGAGTTTGCCAGCCGATTTTTTGGCATTGATGGCCAAAATGTCGAGCTGATTGGCGAGGCCTACGAAGAGGACATCTGGGGCGAGCCGCGCAGCGTCAGTGCACCCTTCAATGGCGATCAGGCCATGCAGCTGAAAACCGTGCTGGAAATGCTTGGCACCCTGGACAAAGCCGAGGTTGATGCTGCTGACCTGCAAGCCTTCCGCATCTGGTTCCAGACCACCAGCGGCATGCGCATGGCCGGCGATAACTGGCGTGAAGCGCTGAACCAATGGCTCAGCCACAACGAGGTGGTCTACCAGATTGCCGAGGCCCTGCGCCGGCCGCGGGCCGTCGCCAGTCTGTTGGATGATTTGAACGCAGCCCTGGGTCGCCCGATTACCGAAGAGGAAATTTTGATCTGGCTGGCGCTGGGCGCTGCGGCACGAAATGGCGACCGCCCCCTGCTACGCCCTGTGGTGCATGGCTTTGTGCGCGGGGTTAGCGGTGCGGTGGTGACTTTCGAGGAAGGCCAGGGTCAGCCTGCCAAGTTGTGGCTGTCTGCCGAAGATGCCATCAGCGACGATGCAGGCCGTGATACAGAGTTGAAGCCCTTCCCGCTATCCAGTTGCACCACCTGCGGCCAGCATTATTTCGAGCACGGATTGGAAGACTTCAACTTCACCGGCAGCGAACCGGGTGGCGGCTCCGCTGAAGGCAAGAACCGCGCTTGGCGGGCAACCGACATTACCCTGGGTGGGGTGCGTGCGGTTTCGTTGGACCACCAGGTGGGTTCGGATGGGGAGGAGGAGCCTTCGCGCACCGAAGTGCTGTTTGTCTGCCGCTACTGCGGCACCACCCACGACCGGCAGTTGCCGGAGTGCGTCGGCTGCGGCCGTAACAAGGTGCTGAAGGCGCTGCATTTCGTTCAGCAGAAAGAAGACCAGATTGGCCGATTGACTCGTTGTGTGTCCTGCGGTGCCCAGGGCCGCCGAGTAACCGGCAATTACCGAGAGCCTGCCCGTCCAGTGCGTGCTACCGGTGTGGCCGACGTGCATGTACTAGCGCAAAGTATGATCCACCGAGCCGAACGTAAGCGCTTACTGGTATTTGCTGATAATCGCCAAGATGCTGCCTTTCAGGCTGGCTGGATGCAGGATCGCTCGCGCCGCTATCGTCTGCGGGAGTTGATCTACAAGAAACTGAGTGCCGGTGCGGTGTCGGTCAGTGATCTGGTGCTGTGGCTGGATCAGTACCTGGATGCCGACGACGAGTTGTCGCGCGCCTTGATACCTGAAGTCTGGCGGGTGGAGAGCAAGTCGGAAACCAGTCTGGCGCATGCCGAGGAGCGCAAATGGTTCCTGCGTGCTCAGTTGCTGCGCGAGCTGACGTTAGGGGCACGGCAAAGTACTGGTTTGGAGCCGCTGGGCCGACTGAAGATTCGTTACCGGGGACTGGATGAGGCACACCCGATGATTCAGAAATGGGCCGCAAGCCTGGGGTGCTCGGCGCACGATCTGCGTGAAGGCGTTGCCTCGTTGCTAGATGCCGCCCGTTCCCGGCGTATGCTGTTCGATCCCATTACCCGCATGTATTCCAAGTACTGGTTGGATGGCGAGAAAGAGGTGCTACGGGGTTATTTACCTAACATGCGCGGTGTGCCTGAGGCGCTGGTATTCGAACGTGATGGCCAGCACGACAAGGGCCGCATCAAGCAATGGTTCAGCAACTACGACAGTGCAGCCAAGCAGGCAGCTGGCGCCTGGGGTGTGCCGCATGATCAGATTCAAGCATTTTTGCAGGACGTATGGCGCTTGTGTAGTGATGAACTGGAGTTACTCACCCAGGTTCAGCTAAAAGGTGCCCGTGGCAAGAACCTGCCGGGCTGTCACGGCGCCACCCAGGTGCACGTGGATAATCTGATGCTGGTGCCCGCCACCGGCATGTACCGCTGCCAGACCTGCCGTCGGCTGCATGCTCGGGTCAACCCGGGGATGACCTGTATGGCCTGGCGTTGTAACGGCAAGATGGTGTTTGAGGAGGAAAACTCGGACAACTACGATTTGCTGCTGCTGGACCAGGAGTTTTCCATGCTGCGTGCCCGCGAGCATTCGGCACAGATTCCAGGCCCTGAACGTGAGCGCATCGAGAATGCCTTCAAGGGCGAAAGTGAGCGTATCAATACGCTGGTGTGTACACCCACCCTGGAAATGGGCGTCAACATCGGTGCCCTGGACGCCGTGCTGATGCGCAACGTACCGCCATTGCCGGCCAACTACTGGCAGCGTGCCGGCCGGGCTGGGCGCCAGTTCCGCATGGCGCTGGATCTGACCTACGCCCGAACGACCAGCCATGACCGTGCCTACTTCAACGAGCCATTGAAAATGCTCGAAGGGTTGGTGGAGCCCCCCAGCTTCAACCTACGCAACCCGGTTATGGTGGCCAAGCATGTCAACGCGACGGTGCTGACCACGCTGCTGCAGATGTTGCGCTCCAACAGCTTGCCAGACACACAGGCAAGGAATCTGGAGCAGGCGCTGGGTACTTGTTTGCCAGGCCAGATCCGGCCTTATCTGTTTACTGCCGAAGGCATGGTGCGTGAGGCACCTTTGTCGGTTACGCCACTGGCTCAACAAATTGCTGCGCACCAACCCAGCCTGTTAAGTGCGGTATTGAAGGCCTTCCAGCAGGGTTGGCCTGCAGGCGATAGCGAAGTGGTCAGCCGTGAACAGCTGGAATCGGTCATCGGAGGTTTTGCCGATCAGTTGCAAGGGGTGATCGATCGCCTGTTCCAGCGCTTGCAGTGGGCGCTCGCCCAGCTGGAGCGACTGCGTAAGGTCGCCGCAGGCAAGGGTGCGCTGGATGCCGACGAAGAGGCGCTGCGTGCCCGTTGCGAGCGTCTGGTGAAAAAACTCAAGGGTGAGGCGCGCCGCAACCGCAATCAGGCTGAAGGCATCGACGATACCAACACCTACGGCGTGCTGGCGGCTGAAGGCTTCCTGCCGGGTTATGGCCTGGATACCGGTGCGGTGACTCTGACCCATGTGGCGCCGCGCCACAGCAGCGATATCAGCGATTGGGAGCTGCGCCGCAACACGGCGCTGGCCGTGCGCGAGTACGTGCCCGGCAACTTGATCTATGCCAACGCTCACAAGTTCGTGCCGCGGCATTTTCATCTGATTCCGGAAGAACCGCTGACCTTTGCCGTGGATGTCGCCAGCGAATCCGTTCAAGAGACAGGACCATCTTCCAAAGCTGGCAGTGAAGTCAGCTCAATGTCGATCTCGCAGATTCCCGGTGTTGCTATCTGCGATGTGGACGCGCCGCACCATTCCTACATATCGGATGACGAGGACTACCGCTTTCAGATGTCCGTGGCTGTTTTTGCCCAGGATCAGGGGCGGCATTCCGGCGGCAGTCTTTACGAGTGGGGTAAATCCCAGCTGCAACTCAAACACGGTATGCACATGCGTCTGGTCAATGTCGGCGCTGCCTCCCAGGTACGCTCTGGCACCTTGTTGGGCTATCCCTTATGTCTGGTCTGCGGCGCCAGCCGCTCGGCCATGAGCAGTCAGCAGGAACTCGACAAGTTTAACGAGCACCATGTCGAACGATGCGGGCGGCCGATTCAGAACATTGCTTTTTACGCTGAGGTGGTGGCTGATGCACTGGTGCTGCAGGACTGTGCCTCCCAGGAAACAGCCTACAGCGTCATGGAGTCGCTGCGACAGGGTGCGGCCGATGTGCTGGATATGGAAATTTCCGACCTGCAGGTACAGGTGATTGGCAAGCCGGGCAGTGAAACGGTCGATGCCTTGCTGTATGACCCTATGCCGGGAGGTTCTGGCCTACTGGAGCAGTTGCTGGCTCACTGGGCAGATGTGGTGGCCGCAGCCCGCCGACTGGCCGAAGAGTGCCCATCGGCCTGCGAGGCATCCTGTGTGGATTGTCTGCAGCATTTCCGTAACTCCTTCTATCACGACAAGCTGAACCGCCATACGGCACTGGAAGCATTCAATGACTGGGGCGATACCCTGAGTTTCAGCCACGAGCTGGCGCCAGTTTTGCCGGATGAAACCCTGACCCAGCAACCGGGTAATCCCCCTGAACAGCAATTGGTGGCGCTGCTCAAAGCCGCCGGTATGCCGACATTCGAAACAGAGAGCCCGATAGCGCTTTCTGGGGGTATCACCACCCGCCCGGATGTGTATTTCCACGAACCCAACGACCAGTACGAAGGTGTCTGCATTTATCTGGATGGTATGAGTGAGCACTTGCATGGCAACGCCCAGACAGCCGCCAAGGACCGCCAGATCCGTCAGGAGCTGCTGAACACTGACTACGAAGTCATCGAGATCCAGTTCCAGGAGCTGTACGACAAAACGGTGATGCGTGAGCATATGCGCCGGATTGCTCGCGCCGTGGTTGGCAGGGCCAGAGCCAAGGAGCTGGCTGACGATGATGCATGGTTTGATCAAGCCGGGAGGGTAACTACTGAGCCTAATGCGGTAAAAAGCAATGTGCTGCCCTTCAGAACGGTCAGCCCCTCTGATTCTGCCTTTGAGCCCTACGCTAATTGCGTACCTCTGATAGGGCTGCAGGCTGCCGCAGGCGCCTGGAGTCATGAGCAGGACAGCCTGGTGGCACTGGCTGACTATGCTGAGGAGTGGGTGAGCATTGATAACCACAAGCTGGAGCCAGGGATGTTCTTGGCTCAGGTCGTGGGGCATTCCATGGAGCCACTGGTACCTGATGGTAGCTACTGCCTGTTCCGGCCAGTCCCCGCCGGCAGCCGGCAGGGGCGAAAGTTATTGGTTTGGCACGCAGGGGTAACCGATGCCGACACTGGGGGCGAGTACACGTTGAAGGTGTACAGCAGTGAAAAAGTTGCCCACGCTGACGGAGAATGGCAGCACGACCGCATTACGCTGAAACCCTTGAATCCTGTTTATCAGCCACTGTTCCTGGAGCCTAAAGATGAAGGATCTGTTCGAGTGATTGCTGAGTTTGTAAAGGTGGTGGGATGAGTGTGGCGCACCGTGCAACCTGGTTCGTCGGGGCCAGTTACGGCGGTACTGATGACCAGAGGCCGCGATTTCTTGCAGATGGAATTTGGGAGAATGGCTATGACGACAAACTCCTCGATGTAGTGCGTTCCATGCGCCCGGGAGAGCGGATCGCCATCAAGTCGTCTTATACGCGAAAACACGGTCTGCCTTTCGATAGCCGAGGTCGAGCGGTTTCGGTTATGGGCATCAAGGCGGTCGGCACCATCACTGAAAATCTGAACGACGGGAAGAGGGTGAAGGTGGACTGGGCCAAGGTCGAGCCGGTACGAGAATGGTACTTCTACACTCACCGAGGGACCGTCTGGCGTGTGCTTCCCGGCGAATGGATGAATGATGCGCTGATTGCATTTGCGTTTGACGGCCAGCCGCAGGATGTGGATCGCTTTCGAAACCAGCCCTTTTGGCGTGAGCGTTATGGCACGACTTCGCCAGAAAAGCAGCGCTTCGAGTGGACGGACTTCTACGAGGCAGTGGCCGAAAAGCTGCTGGCCCACGCAGACGATCGAACTCCGCTCATCGAGGGCATCCACGAGATCGCGTCCCGGGTGCCGGGGCTGACCTATCTCCAGGATAAGTTTCCCGATGGAACCAGTGGTCCGCTGCGGGACATTTGCCCATTCACCACGATGGGCACCTTTAACCGGTCCATGACCGATGCCAACCGCAAGACCATCGCGGGTGAACTTGCCAAGTTGCTGGGTGTGACGGTGCCGGTCCCGCCTTCATTCGAAGGCATTCCCGTTCTTAACAACCAACGTTCCTGGTTTTTTGCCTATGCCGACAAGCGTGGTGCGGGCGACATCGACGCGCTATGGAAGGTATTCGTTGCCGCGAGCAAGATGGTCGATGGCGACCAGTTGGACACTCGCGATGCCTTCATCCGGGCTTATGACGAGGCAACCCAAGTATGGGGTGTCGCATGGAACCTTTCGACAGGTCTCTACTGGGCGCATCCGTGGGAATTCCTGACCTTGGATAGCCAGTCGCGCCACTACATCAACAAGCGGCTCGGCCTGAATGTCGCCATGAGTGGTCAGCAGGGCCCATGTGATGGTCAGGCCTATTTGAAGCTGCTGGACGATTTGCGTTCGCGCTTCGGCGAAGACGGCTATCCGGTCCACAGTTTCCCGGACTTGTCGCTTGCGTCCTGGATGTACAAAGACACGGTTGACGAGCCTGTGCCGGCTGGCGATATTGGTACCAATGCCGGAGCAGAACAGGAAACTGAAGGTGAAGTTCGCGAAGCCTTTCAGGTTGCAGCGCCAATCGTTCCCTACTCGGTGGAGGATATCCTCAAGGACGGCTGTTTCCTGGAGCGGACCGAGATTGACCGCTTGCTCGATCGTCTGCGCACAAAAAAGAACCTCATCCTTCAGGGGCCTCCGGGCACGGGCAAGACCTGGCTAGCCAAACGGCTCGCGTTCGCGCTCATGGGCCAGAAGGACGACAGCAAGGTCCGTGCAGTGCAGTTCCACCCCAACCTGTCTTACGAGGACTTTGTTCGAGGGTGGCGCCCCACTGGCGAAGGCAAGTTGTCGCTGGCGGACGGTGTCTTCATGGAAGCTATCAAGGCCGCTTCGAAGGACCCTTCGTCGAAGTTTGTCGTGGTGATCGAGGAGATCAACCGTGGAAACCCAGCGCAGATCTTCGGTGAGTTGCTGACGCTGCTTGAGGCCGGCAAGCGGACACCCAACGAAGCGCTGGAACTCTGCTATCCCGATGCAGACGGCAAACGACGTCCCGTCCATATTCCCGAGAATCTCTATGTGGTCGGCACCATGAATATCGCCGACCGATCACTTGCACTGGTCGATCTGGCATTGCGTCGCCGCTTTGCTTTCGTTGGGCTGGAGCCAAGACTGGGCCAGGTTTGGCGGGAGTGGGTGGTCAAGGAGTGTGCTGTCGATCCGGGCTTGGTCGCGGATATCGAGCGCCGTATCGCCGAGCTGAACGACCAGATCGCGGCGGACGCGCGCCTTGGCAAGCAATTCCGAATTGGTCACAGCTATGTGACCCCTGCACATCGACTGGAAGCCGGAGACACGAAGAAGTGGTTCCTGCAGGTCGTGGAAACGGAGATCGGCCCGTTGCTGGATGAATACTGGTTCGACGCGCCCGACGAAGCACAAAAGGCGATTGCACGGCTGACGCAGGGCTGGTGATGACCGCCGTCGCAGAGCAGGTGGAAAGTGCATCCATGAGCGCTGAGGGGTTCATCGGACGCATTCCGGTGCGCAACCTCTGGCTGCTGATGCTCTACGCCTCTGACCTGTTCCGCACTCGCGGCATCGGCAAGATCGGCTTGGAAGACAGCCCGGACGATCTACCGGATCTAGTCGCGGAGATCCTTGCCCACGCGGTTGAGGTGCGACAGCGTCGCCGCTTGAGTCTTGGATATCGATCTCGTGATGCAGTCATCAATCGCGTGCGTGGCCGGATCGACGTCTTGACCACCGAACGCCATCAGTTGATGGATAGAGGCCTGGTGGCGTGCCGGTTCGACGAACTCACCATCGACACCCCACGCAATCGTTTTGTCCGAGCAGCCTTGGAGTCCATCTCCAGAATTGTTCAGAGGAAGGACATTGTCCATCGGTGCCGCGCACTTGCGAGTGACATGAAGGCAATGGGTGTATCAGGGGCCGCGCCAACCCGCACCCAGATGAGTACCGACCGTTTCGGCCGTAACGATGCGGACGACAGATTCATGGTGGCAGCCGCAAAGCTGGCGCTCGATCTGGCGCTGCCTACGGAGGCGTCTGGTGCGAATGTGCTTTCTCTGCCAGACCGAGAGGCGACTTGGGTGCGCCGTTTATTCGAGCGAGCTGTCGGCGGCTTCTACGAAGTCGTATTGAGCCCGCAGGGCTGGCGTGTGTGTTGCGGCGGGACACTGTCCTGGCAAATCGAGCAGAAGACGGCGGGAATCGACAAGATTCTGCCGACGATGCGAACGGATATCGTGCTCGAAAACCCGTCGACCGGGCGGCGGATTGTCATCGATACCAAGTTCACCTCGATCGTGACGAGTGGTTGGTACCGTGAGGAAACCCTGCGCAGCGGATACGTGTACCAGATCTATGCCTATCTGCGCTCCCAGGTTGGGTGCGGCGATGCGCTTGCAGATCGCGCGAGCGGATTAATGTTGCATCCTGCGATCGGCCAGATGGTGGACGAGACAGTGCTGATCCAGGGGCACGCCATTCGGTTCGCCACTGTGGATTTGACGGCAACTCCTGCGGTCATTCGAGCGCAGCTGCTGCGACTCTGCGCGCCAGACCGCGCGATGCAGATCATGGATTCTCCCTTCGAGAAAGCTCGTACGGACTAACCGCCTTCTCCCTGTTCGCATCCAGAAAATCCGCCCACCCCCACCACAGCATCATCAGCCGCCTTTCCTCCAAGTGCTCGGCCTTATGAATATACGCAGCCCGGACGGAGTTCCGTTCCTGGTGGCTCATTTGCCGTTCAACTGCATCTCTCGATCACAAGGCCGATTCGATCAGAGCGCTACATGCCACGGTTCGAAAACCATAGCCGCACACCTCAGACTTGGTGTCATAGACCATGGTCCGAAGCGCCTTGTTGATGGTGTTCTCACTCATGGCTGTTTGGGAATTATTGTCGCTCGTAAAAATCAGTTCTTTATCACCCGACCAATTATAAATGCGTCTCATTAATATTTTTGCTTTTATACCCGACGGGGCGGCAGGGGACATGCACTTCTTGGCGTACATAAGCCTCACATCAACGGCGCCAGTTTTCTGGCCAGTAGTTCCAACGCCTCCCTTCGTTCATTGAAGTAGTCGTGACGGTTGTAGATATCCTCCACGCCCTTCAGTGTGTGGTTAAGGCATCGCTCGGCAACATGGCCAGGCACCCCTAATGAGGCCAACAGGCTGCGGCACGTGCGTCGCAGGTCATGGACGGTGAAGTGTTCAAGATCACCCATCTTGTTCTCAGGCTGTACTGCTCTTCCTGGCTCTCTCCCAAACAGTTTGGATATCGCCCGATTTAAAGTGTCCGAGCCCATGTGGGGCATTTTGCTTGCTCGTCTGTTAGGGAAGACATAAGAGGAACCAAAAGCGCGCACCTTGAGTTCGTTCAGCCATTGGATAGCCAGGTCTGGCAGGGGGATGTCAATGGCTACACGGGATTTGCTGCGCTCCTGAGGCAGATACCAAACCTTTTCCTCCAGATCGAACTCACTCCACCTTGCTTCAGTTAGCTCGGCTTTTCTGACTCCGAGCAAGACCAAGAGCGCACAGGCCAAGTAGTTGTCCCGGGTGAAGCTATCTGATTCTTCCCGGAATATCTTGAAGATGAAGGCCAGCTCTTCGGTGGTGAGCGCTCTGTCTCTGCTTTTTTCTATGCCGCCCGCATCGTCTACGGCGAAGGCGCTGGCCGGGTTGCTGGCAATCAAATCCAGCTTGACGGCATGGTTAAACAGTTGCTTGCAGTACATCAACGCATCGTTGGCGGTGCTCGGTCTATTGCTTTCCGCTATGTTTCTCAAGACCTGCCTGATGTCGCGGCCCGTGACAGCATCTGGCTTCATTTGCCCAATGACAGGTGAAATTTCTTTGGTGTAGACCCGAAAGGGGATGTGGTGGTGCTTCAGACGCTTGACGTTGCCTTCGTGCCAGTCGTTGAACAGGTCATCAACACATTTGATGTCGCTATAGCTGGCTCTTTTCTTTTCAACAAGAGGGTCCAGACCCTCACGAAGCTGCTTCATCTGTAAAGCAGCGGCTAGCCGTGCATCAGCAAGAGACAGGTCATCCACGTTACCCAGCGTCATTTGCTTGCGCTTAGCGTTGGTCGTGAAGCGCAGCGCCCAATAGGAGCGTCCCCGGGCTGGTACTACAAGGTATAGGCCGTTGCCATCAGCAAAATGTCCGGGTGGTCCTTTGAGCTTTGCACTAACTGACTTGCTTGTAAGTACTGCCATAACGTCTTCCTCTAAATGTACTCACCACTGGCCGCAGAGAATTTCTGCTTATTGAGCATTGTACTCACCATTGTACTCACCACTTGGTGCTTGATTCTGGTGAGTGCAGGTAGACCTTGGTTGACTAGGAAATACGTTATCTAATTGATTTTTATAATAAAAATTGAGCTTGGTTGACCCCGGTTTCCATCACTCAATATTCTGCGCCTGTTCGCGCAATTGCTCTATATACAGTTTCAAATCTATCACGGCCTGGGTAATTTCCAGCGAGCTGGATTTTGAGCCCAGCGTATTTACCTCACGGTTCATTTCCTGGAACAGGAAATCAAGACGCTTGCCGGTACTTTGCTTATTGTTTTTGGTTTTGCCTTCAAGCAATAATTGCAATTCTTTCAAATGAGAGTGCAGGCGGGTGATTTCTTCAGCAACGTCTATACGCAAAGAAAACAGGGCAGATTCACTGGCAATACGGGTAGACAGTTCTTCACCCGATAAATGCTGTAAACCATTGGGGCAGGCCGCCTCCAGGGTTTCCTGCAGCTTTGTGGCCAGCTTTGTACGATATTCGGCATGAATATCAGGCAGGATCGCTTCAACTTTTTTAACAATATCTGCCATCGCCTTGGCATAGTCTTTCATGGCGCTACCCAGACGTTCACCCTCGCGAAGCCGGGCGGTAATGAATTCTTCTATGGCCAGGCGGGCGGTTTCAAGGCATTGCACCTGCCATTCGGTACCCGAATCGGGTTTGGCTTTCTGGCTTGGCCAGGTCACCAGATCAATTAACTTTGGGGTTTCTGTTTCGGGCAAAACGGCACGGACATCTGCCAGCAGAGTGGCAATGTCTTTTAACAATTCAGGTTCAATGGAAAGGGCCGTACCAGCCTGGTTTTTAATAAAGGAAACACGGACTTCCAGTTTGCCCCGGTTGATTTTTCCGGTAAGCAATTCACGCAGGCCATTTTCTGTCTGGCGTAGTTCATCGGGAATGCGAAAGTTCAAATCCAGGTAACGGCTGTTAACACTTTTTAATTCAACAGTGATGGAGCCAAGCTCCGATTCGGTTTGTGCGCTGCCAAAAGCGGTCATGCTTTGAATCATAAATTTTTCCGGGTATGTTTGTAAATTTTGTTGCTATGTTAATCCACATTTAATAATTAGGAAACGCCCATTTTCAGGTGACTCCATACTACAATATTACCAATTTAAATATAACTGGTGAATGTATGCCTAGCAATGATCTGACTATCGATTTCAAACGCCCCTCTGAAAGGGAACCTAACGCTTTGCGTAATGTACAGGTCATTCGCTCCTATACCCCTTATGCCGAAGGTTCTGTTTACATTAAAATGGGTAATACACATGTTTTGTGTAATGCCAGCGTGCTTGATAAGGTGCCGCCTTTCCTGAAAGGCCAGGGCAAGGGTTGGGTAACGGCAGAATACGGCATGTTGCCCCGCTCAACGCATACACGCAGCGACAGGGAAGCTGCCCGTGGCAAGCAAAGCGGTCGCACCCAGGAAATCCAGCGTTTAATTGGCCGCAGCCTGCGTGCCATTATTGACCTTGAAAAACTGGGTGAACGCACCATTCATCTGGATTGCGACGTGATACAGGCCGATGGTGGTACCCGCTGTGCCAGTATTACTGGTGCTTGGATCGCATTGGCCGATGCCATTTCTCATCTGCTTAAAACCGGCATCCTTGCCGAAAACCCGCTCAAAGACCGCGTGGCAGCCATTTCCGTAGGCATGTATGGCGGTTATCCGGTTCTTGACCTTGATTACGCTGAAGACTCCGCATGTGATGCGGACATGAATATTGTCATGACAGGCAGCGGTCAATTCGTCGAGGTCCAGGGCACCGCTGAAGGGCAGGCATTCAGCCGCCAAGAGCTGGACAGTCTGTTACAGCTTGCTGAAAAAGGAATTGCAAGCCTGTTGCGGGTCCAGCAAGATGCCTGGCCGGTTGTTTAAATTTAAAGCAGGGAAAATAGTGAGTATTAAAACCAAAGTTGTACTGGCATCCAATAACCCGGGCAAGCTCAAAGAGTTCAAGGCTTTGTTTGAACCATTGGGCATCCAGCTCATACCCCAGGGCGAGTTGGGTGTCCCCGAGGCCGATGAACCGTTTTTTACTTTTGTTGAAAACGCGCTTGCCAAGGCACGTCATGCCAGCAAGCTGACTGGTTTGCCAGCGATTGCTGATGACTCAGGCTTGACGGTAAAAGCGTTGGATGGCGCCCCGGGTGTTTTGTCTGCCCGTTACGCAACCCTGTTTGGTGAAGAGAAATCCGATCAGAACAATAATCTGCGTTTGCTTAAAGAGCTTGAAAACAAGACAGACCGTTCCGCAGCCTACATTGCCTTATTGGTTTTTGTACGCAGTGAAAATGATCCTTGCCCCATTATTGCGCAGGGTGTCTGGCAAGGCCAGATTGCCAAACAGGCAGCAGGTGACAATGGGTTTGGGTATGATCCCTATTTTTATTTGCCTGAACTGGGCTGTACGGCGGCCCAGCTTGAACCGGAAGTTAAAAACAGTCAAAGCCACAGGTCCATTGCCCTGAAAAAACTGCTGCATGACTTACAAGAACAACATATTTAAACCATGAAGCAAGTTATTCCTGTTTTTCCTGAAGTGTCCCGCTCTGTCCGCCAACCGGCAGGGCTGTCAAAACAGCAAATTTCATTTTCTGCGGGCCTGCCGCCCTTGTCTTTATATATTCATGTCCCTTGGTGCGTCAGGAAGTGTCCTTACTGTGATTTCAATTCGCATGCCCAAAATGGCGAGATACCCGAAGCGCGTTATCTTGATGCCCTGGCTGCCGATCTTGAGCAAACATTGCCCCTGGTTTGGGGGCGTCAGGTGCATACGGTTTTTATTGGAGGCGGCACCCCCAGTCTGTTGTCTGAAAAGGCGATAGACCGCATGATGGCCATGCTCAGGAATTACCTGAATATTTGGCCGGACAGTGAAATTACCCTTGAAGCCAACCCCGGCACGGCCGAGGCATCCCGTTTCATAAGCTATGCCGCTTCCGGCATTAACCGGATATCCCTGGGCGTCCAAAGTTTCAATGATGACGCTTTGCGTAGCCTTGGGCGTATTCACGACAGTGCCCAGGCAAAACGGGCGATTGAAATGGCACAAAAAGCGGTGGGTCGGTTAACCTTGATTTAATGTATGCCTTGCCCGGCCAAACCCCCGAGTCCTGTAGAACCGATATAGAAACGGCGCTTTCATTTGGCACAGAGCATTTGTCTTTATATCATTTAACCATGGAGCCCAACACGGTATTTGCAAAGTATCCTCCATCGGGCCTGCCCGATGAAGACAGCAGTGCCATGCTGCAGGATATGTTAATTGAATTAACTTCTTTGCACGGATTTGAGCAATACGAGGTTTCCGCGTATGCCCGTAATGGTGCAAGGGCAAAACATAATGTGAATTACTGGGAGTTTGGTGATTACATTGGCATAGGCCCGGGCGCACACGGGAAAATCAGTTTTCATGACCGCATTGTACGTACCGCCAAGGCACGCAACCCCGAATCCTGGATGGAAAAGGCGTTGCTTGGTGATGGTTCCCATATTGCAGAAGAAACCAGTCTTGGCAGTGATGAATTGCCTTTTGAATTTATGTTGAATGTACTGCGCCTGAAAGAAGGGGTGCCTGTGTCTTATTTTGAAGAGCGTACCAGCCTGTCACTCGCCGGTATAACACGACAGCTGAATGCCGCACTTGAAAAAGGTTTGCTGGATAGCGATCCATTACGAATCAAGGCATCACCATTGGGTTGGCGGTTTCTGAATGATTTGCAATCGATGTTCCTGTAAACAAAACGCATCATTTTGATGCGTTTTGGCTTTTTGCACCATATTGGTTCAATTTAATTATTATGAATGCGTCCCGATGGTGCGATAATAATGAAATCCGCAAATGACGTGCATAAAAATATTGGCACGGTTTTTGCTTGTTAAGTATTGAATGGCCCGTTGGCTGGCGATTATGATTTTCTGGAGAAAACATGACAACCCCTCAAGATATTCTGAAATTAATGAGTGAGCGTGAAGTCACTTTTGTTGATTTCCGTTTTACCGATACGCTTGGAAAAGAGCATCACATGACCGTTCCTTCCAAAATGGTCGATGAAGATAAATTTGAATCCGGTCAGGCATTTGACGGGTCATCCATCGCTGGCTGGAAAGGTATCGAAGCATCAGATATGCTCTTGATCCCCGATGTGAACTCCGCCCGGCTGGATCCCTTCCGCGAAGAGCCCACTTTGATTCTGACTTGTGATGTGGTGGAGCCGTCCGACCTCAAAGGGTATGACCGTGACCCCCGTTCATTGGCCAAACGTGCCGAGGCCTACCTGAAATCAAGCGGCTTGGGTGATACCGCCTATTTTGGTCCGGAGCCTGAGTTTTTTGTTTTTGATGGCGTGGCCTGGACAGATGATATGTCTGGCTGCTCATTCAAAATCAAATCAGATGAGGGTTTCTGGTCGCGGGGGATTGAGTCGGAACATGGCAATCATGGTCATCGCCCACGTGTCAAAGGGGGGTATGTGCCTGTTTCACCGGTAGATTCTTTTGGCGATATGCGTTCTGAAATGAGCCTGTTGCTTGAACAGCAAGGTGTCCCGGTTGAAATTCATCACCATGAAGTTGCCGGTGCCGGCCAGCTGGAAATCGGTACCAAGTTCAGTACGTTGGTAGAACGCGCCGACTGGAACCAGATTCTGAAATATACCATTCATAACGTGGCGCATGTGTATGGCAAAACAGCCACTTTCATGCCCAAGCCAATTGTGGGTGATAATGGTTCAGGCATGCATGTTCACCAGTCTATCTGGAAAGACGGCCAGAACCTGTTTGCCGGTAATGGTTATGCCGGTCTGTCCGAGTTCGCCCTGTATTACATTGGTGGCATTATCAAGCATGCACGTGCGCTTAATGCGATTACCAACCCGGGTACCAACTCATACAAACGCCTTGTGCCGCATTATGAGGCACCTGTAAAACTGGCCTATTCAGCCCGCAACCGTTCTGCTTCCATTCGTATTCCCTATGTAGGCAACCCTAAAGGGCGTCGCATTGAAGCCCGTTTCCCCGATCCATTGGCCAACCCGTATCTGGCATTCTCCGCCTTGATGATGGCCGGTCTGGATGGGGTACAAAACAAAATTCATCCGGGTGACCCGGCAGATAAAAACCTGTACGATTTACCGCCTGAAGAAGACAAGCAAATTCCAACAGTGGCCGCTTCACTGGAAGAGGCGCTGGCCGCCCTGGATAGCGACCGCGAGTTCCTGACCCGTGGTGGTGTGTTCAGCAATGATATGCTGGATGCCTACCTTGAGCTGAAAATGCAGGAAGTGACCCGTTTGCGCATGACAACACATCCGGTTGAGTTTGACCTGTATTATTCGCTTTAATTTTAAAATGTAACTGTCCAGGAGAAAATTTATGTTGTCCAAAGAGTTTTCTCCTGTGTCGGTTCATGATTGCAAGGCACTTGACCTGCTTGCCACTTCCGTTTTCATGCTGGACCAGAACGGATGCATTTGCTGGGTTAACAATGCGGGCCAGAATTTGCTGGAGCGCTCGGCCCGTTCACTGCAGGGCTTGGCTGCAAGGCACTTGTTTGAAGAATCAGATGTTTTTGCACATGCTTTCGATGCTATTTTAAATGAGCATTTCAGCTCGCTCGGCTTGCTTGCCGGTATTCAAAAAACGCCGGGACAAAACCCCGAAAAACTGCTGGTTAATGTTACCTTGCAGCGCCTTTCTTATACACCCTGGAGCGTGATTCTTGAACTCAGGGAAATAGAACAGCATACACTGGCCGAACGCAACGAGCGTTTAATTAAAGAGCTTGAGATTTATCAGGAAACCTTTCGCAATCTGGGACATGAGGTTAAAAACCCGTTGGGCGGGCTCAGAGGGGCAGCACAGTTACTTGAAATGGAGCTGGGTGACCCTTCCTTGCGTGAATATACACAGGTTATTATTGCCGAGGCAGACCGGCTGCAAGAACTGGTAGACCGTTTAATCAGGCCGGGGCAGGGCAATTTGAATTTATCGCTTATTAATATCCATGAAATATGCGAACGTGTCTGGGCATTGTTAAAGGCGGAGTATCGTGATGATATTACGCTAGTGCGTGACTACGATGCGTCGGTTCCCGAAATGAAGGCCGATATGGCAAAACTGCTGCAGGCCTATCTGAATATCGCGAGAAACGCGGCCCAATCCTTAATGGGCAGCAAGATCAGGGATAAACCATGCATTACTTTACGAACCCGGATACTGAACAGGCATTTATTATTGAATAAAATACACCGGCTTGTAGTGGTGGTTTCTGTTATTGATAATGGTGCCGGCGTGCCGGAGCAGTTGCATGACCGTATATTCCATCCACTGGTTACCGGGCGTCCTGATGGCACCGGTCTGGGATTAAGCCTGGCACAGGATTTCGTACGTCAACACGGCGGTTTGATAGAGTTTGATTCCGTACCGGGAAGAACAGAGTTCAGGATGTTATTGCCTCTGGAAAACAGGTAAGGTTCCAGGTTTGAGAATGCTATGTCACGGAGTATGTAAATGAATAAGGTATGGATCATTGATGATGACCAGGCTATTCGATGGGTTCTGGACAAAGCTTTGCAAAAAGCCCAAATGCTGCCTCGTTGCTTTAGCCGGGTAAATGAATTATTAAAAGCACTTGAAACAGACAAACCCGATGTTTTAGTGACAGATATCCGGATGCCGGAAATGTCCGGTCTTGATTTATTGAAAAAAGTCAGGCAAAAATATGCTGATTTAAACGTGATCGTTATGACAGCCTATACCGATCTTGATAGCACGGTGACTGCTTTTCAGGAAGGTGCTTTTGACTATCTGGTGAAGCCGTTTGATATCAATGAGGCGCTTGCCCTGATCCAGCGTGCCTGTGAGCAGGCAAGCGCGATTGTGACAGACACTTCTGCAAATCATGGTGTCAATGATCCAGACTTTGACAAAATGATGACGCAATCTTCCTCCAAGGCGATGCAGGAAATTTTTCGTGCAATAGGCCGTTTGGCCCCCTCAAAGGTAACGGTACTAATTACAGGCGAATCAGGGACCGGTAAAGAGTTGATTGCCCTTGCGGTTCATAAGCATGGTAATCGTGCAAACAAGCCCTTTGTCGCGCTTAACGCTGCCGCTATTCCCAGGGATTTGCTGGAAGCGGAGTTGTTCGGCCATGAGCGGGGGTCGTTTACGGGGGCTAGTAATTTACGCCGGGGCCGATTTGAAGAGGCCAATGGTGGCACGCTGTTTCTTGATGAAATCGGTGATATGCCCCTGGAGTTGCAAACCCGTTTATTGCGAGTGCTGGCGGAAGGCAGTTTTTACCGGATAGGGGGAACCCAGCCGGTCAATGTAGATGTACGGATTATTGCCGCAACCCATCAACCGCTGGAAACCCGGGTAGAGCAGGGGACATTCAGGGAAGATTTATTTCATCGGCTGAACGTAATACGTTTGCGTATTCCCCCTTTAAGAGAGCGTAAAGAAGATATTCCACGTTTGGCACGACACTTCCTGAAGCTTTCATCGGCCAGCCTTGGGGTTCCAGCCAAACAGTTAAGCCAGGAAGCGATGGACATCCTGCAAGGTTTTGATTTTCCGGGCAATGTCAGGCAGCTGGAAAATTTTTGCCATTGGTTAACAGTCATGTCACCGGCTAAAATAATTGAAAAAACAGACTTGCCGCCTGAGCTGCTAAGTAGCTTGAGTATGCATGGTGGTTTAGCGGATAGTGTAGATAGCCCAAGGCCGTTACAGGTGGCCAGTTTTAACCGGCAAGCAGGTAAACCATCTGATGCCGGGAACGCTTCTGCCGGAATACAATTTGAACATCAGGCAATATCAGATAACTGGTTATCATTGCTGGAAAAAGAAGTTGAAATGCGGCTTGCTCATGGCAATACAGAAATTATGCTTGAGTTAACCCGTGCATTTGAAAAAACGGTATTGGAAACCACCCTTAAAAACTGTCGGGGAAGACGGGTTGATGCCGCCGCCCGGCTGGGCATTGGCCGCAATACAGTTACCCGAAAGCTTAAAGAGCTGGGGCTGGAAGATAATTGATTACTAACGTAAAAATGCCTGCTCACGCAAGGCAGACAGGCTGTCACGCCGGATAAAGTCACTGACTTCCTGGCTATTGGGATTGTTTTTCAGCTCATTGGGCGTTGACCATTGCAACAGCTTGCCATGGCTCATGATACCGATTTTGTCTGCGATGGCAAAAGCCTCGGCCTGGTTATGAGTGACCAGAATGGCACTTAATTTGTTTTCTTTCAGTATTTCCCTTACCTCAAACGCCAGTTTTTCACGGGTATCGGTATCCAGATTTGAGAAAGGTTCGTCAAGTAATAAAATTTTAGGGGTTGGTGCTATGGCGCGCGCCAGCGCAATGCGCTGCTGTTGCCCGCCTGACAGTTCATGTGGGTAACGCTTGCGGGTATCTGCCAGATCAATCAGTTCAAGCATTTGCGCGGTGCGTTCTTTTATATAAGATTTGCCTTTTTTATGCAGCCCGAAAGCAATGTTTTGTTCTATGGTTAAATGGGGAAATAAGGCGTAATCCTGGAACATCATGCCAATGTGGCGGTTTTCAGGTTCCACCATTTTTTCAGGCCTGGATAATATAATGTTGGCCAGCCTTATTTCACCCGCATAAACGGGTTCGAACCCGGCTATGGCACGCAATACCGTTGTTTTTCCACAGCCCGAAGGGCCCAGCAGGCACCCAATTTCACCGTCTTCAAGGCTAAGGGAAAAGTTTTCTACAATCACTTTCAACTGGTTTTGCTGTGGGTAAGCCAGTTTGATTTTATCCAATACAAGAAGCTGATTCATAATGTTTAGTAATTTGATTTGAGCTGGGATTTTGCCAGTATGATGACGGGAAACAGGCCAACCAGAACAATAATAAGTGCTGCAATCGCACCTTCTTCATAAGTGCCCCGGGCCGCTTCGGCATACAGCCAGGTAGACAGGGTTTCAAAATTCAGCGGGCGCAACAACAGGGTGGCGGAAAGCTCTTTCATGGCGTCAACAAAAATTAATAAGGATGCCGCCCCTATGGCGGGTGTTAACAATGGCAGATGGATTTTAAAAAAAGTTTGCCGTGAAGATTGCCCCAGGATTCTGGATGCCTGTTCCAGTGAGGGCGGAATACGGGAAAGCCCGGCTTCAATGCCGCCAACGGAAATGGCCAGAAAACGGATAACATAGGCAACGACAATGCCGCTCATGCTGCCCATAATGTATAGCTGGGGTGGCAAACTGAATAAAAAGCTCATGCTGTTGGATATGGAGGTATCCAGAATGGCATAGGGGGTAAGCAGGCCAATGGCCAATACCGTACCGGGAATGGCATAACCAAGACTGCTTGTGCGTGAAATTAGCTTACCTGCCCTGAAGTGCGGATTACGCACAACCCATGCAATAAGAAGGCCAAGCATAACGGTTATAAATGTAGCCACGGCAGCCACACTGATGGTGTTAATGGTGCCACGAATAAGGTCGTTTGAAACCGTGCCGGTTTCTTCCAGCCGTTTTACGCTTTCCGATACAAGATAAATGGCGGGAATAATAAAACCGCATATTACAGGAAACCAGCCCAGGGCCATGGCAATAAGGGCATGGGTGCCATGCAGCTTTTGTGGCTGGATGGGATGCATTTTTTGTGTATTTGAATAACGTTGTTTGCGGCGACCGTAACGCTCAATCCATATTAAGGAGGTCACCACAATTAACATGAAAATGGCGATTTGTGCCGCACCCGCCAGGTTTGAGCGGGAAATCCAGGTGGTGTAAATGGAAACGGTCATGGTTTGGATACCCAGAAACTCTGAGGCACCAATATCATTTAAGGTTTCAAGCAGGGCAAGGCTGATGCCCACTGCAATGGCTGGGCGTGCCATGGGAATAATAACCCGGTAAAAAGCCTGGCGGCGGGTACATCCCAGTATGCGGGCTGCTTCTATTAAATTGGCCGCCTGTGTCATGAACATGACCCGGGTACTTAAATAAACATAAGGATACAGGACAAAGCCCAGCAAAATAATGGCGCCTCCCATGGAGCGGATATCCGGGAGCCTGAATTGGCGGGGAGAGCTATAACCCAATATGTCACGTATGATGGACTGAATGGGGCCCAATGGATGCATGACATCAAGATAGGCAAATGCCATGATATAAGTGGGTACAGCCAATGGTAACAGCAACGCCCACATTAAAATTGAGCGGGTGGGAAACTGGTAGGCCGTTGTAAGCCATGCGCTTCCGGTACCCAACAGGGCTACAACAATAGCGACCCCAATAAGCAGGATGAGTGTATTGCTTAAAGAATTGGGAATGACATTTTCAAGTAAACCGGCCCAGTGTTCAAAACTGCCAGACATGGCATGCCATAGCAGGGTCAGTACCGGAGCAAGCACACAAAAAGCAACAGCTATGGCAATATATGTTGTTGTGCGATTGAAAGAATGTGTTTTTTTTAAGCTTGGCTGTTGCAAAGTGGTTTGTGGCATTATTTCAAATGATAAAAGGCGATACGCTGTTAATGTATCGCCTTTATTGTAATGAAAGTTACGGAATTAGTTGTCGAAACCCACCTTGTCGACTAATTCGCTGGCCTGTTTGCGGTATTTTGCAATTTCGGTTACTGGCAGGCTGTCTACCTTGAGTTCACCAAAAGAAGCAACAACCGGGTCCAGTTCCACACCTTTACGGATAGGGTATTCATAATTGGTTTTTGAATACATGGATTGTGCTTTTTCTGAAACCAGGAACTCTAGCAGCTTGATGGCATTTTCTTTGTTGGGTGAATGTTTGGCCAGTGCAGCGCCGGTAATGTTGACGTGCGTACCGCCATCTTTGACGCTGGCAAAGGTTGGGCGAATAACTTTAATAGCTTCACCCCATTTGTATTGTTCGTTGTCGGGTTTGGCGTTTTTCATGCGGCCCACGTAATAGGCATTGCCAATGCCAATATCACAAATGCCCCCTAAAATATCGCGGGCTACTTCACGGTCACCGCCTGCAGCCTTGCGAGCCAGGTTATTTTTGACGCCTTTAAGCCACGCTTCGGTTTTTTCAGGGCCATCGTGGGCAATCATGGCGGCAATCAGGCTGGTATTGTAAGGGTGCTGGCCTGAACGGATACAAATTTTGTTTTTCCATTTGGGGTCTGCCAGTTCTTCATAGGTAATTTCTTTCAGGTCCAAATCATTGGCCACATATAAAACACGGTCACGCAATGAAAAAGCAAACCATTTGTTATCGGGTGCACGCAGGTTGGCGGGAATAATGTCAAGCAATGCCTGGGACTGGACTGGCTGGGTCAGGTCCTGGTCAACCACGTCAAGCAGTTTGCCAATATCAACTGTCATCAGGACATCGGCTGGTGATTTATCGCCTTCTGATTTGATACGCTCGGGCAGGCCGTCTTTAATAAAGACCGTATTGGCCTTGATACCGGTGTCCTGTGTAAAAGCGTCCAACAGGGGTTGGATTAATCGCGGTTCGCGGGTAGTGTAAAGGTTGACTTCTTCTGCGGCAAAAGCGGAAGAAATGCCTGTTAATGTACTGATCGCGAAAAAACCACCAAGTAGTGCTTGTTTATGTTTCATGAGTTTAGGCCCAATTTGCAAATGAGAACTATTATAAGAAATAATAAAATTAGAATTAAATAGTAAAATCTATTATTCTTCAAGTAAAGAAAATCTATCTTTGTGTATATATTTACAGTATTATTTAATGGAATCTACTCAGTAACAAATGTATTATCAGTACAGAATGCGAGGTTTTTCCATGACAACGAAACAAATAATTCAAACAGACAAGGCCCCGGCAGCCATTGGCCCTTATTCCCAGGGTGTGATTGCACCTGTTGGCAGCACCGTTTATTTATCAGGCCAAATCGGGCTTGATCCATCAAATGGTGAACTGGTTTCAGAAAACTTTGAAGAACAGGTCAGGCAGGCTTTTGCCAATATGACGGCCATTATTCATGCTTCTGGCGGTTCATTGAACAGTATTGTCAAGTTAACGCTTTTTGTAACCGACATCGGCAATTTCGGCATTGTGAACTCTGTTATGTCAGAGCTTATTCCACAGCCTTACCCGGCACGTTCTACCGTTGAAGTGAGCGCCTTACCCAAAGGGGCCCAATTTGAGGTTGAAGCCATTATTGTTATTTAAACGGTTCAGGTGGTAAATTAACAAGGCCGTGTCAAGCGTTACTTCACCAACAGCCAAGCCAGGATTAACCGAAAAAAAGCTTAAATCCCTTGGCCTGGAATATGATTTTGATTTTGTTCTTCATTTGCCATTGCGCTATGAAGACGAAACCGTTATACATAAAATCAGCCAGATTTATCCAGGAATGAGCGTTCAGCTGGAAGGGGTGGTAACGCAGGTCAATGCCAGCCTCAAACCCCGAAAACAGTTAATTGCCACTTTCAAGGATGATACCGGGCAGGTTTCCCTGCGCTGGCTTCATTTTTACCCCAGTCAGCAAAAAATGCTTGAAAAGGGGGGCTTGATTCGAATCAGGGGTGAGGTCAGGGGCAGTTCTTTATGGGGGTTCGAGCTGATTCACCCCAAATTGAGCCGTGCCGGTGAAGCTTTGCCACAAACACTCACACCGGTTTATCCCACCACAGAAGGCCTTTCACAGCCCAGTATAAGGAAAGCGGTTACTGCGGCATTATCCCGGGTTCAGCTGGATGATTCTTTACCCGATGCTGTTTTGCAAAAATACAACTTGCCTGATTTTGCCCGCTCGGTTCAGGTTTTGCATAACCCACCGGTAGGCACTGATGCTTTTGAATTAACGCAAAAATCGCATCCGGCCTGGCTCAGGATCAAATTTGATGAGCTTTTGGCACAACAGTTGGCACTGGCAGCGGCAAGGGCGGCGAGGCAGGAAAAAAAAGCTTTTTCCATGAGCTTGCAACCTGGACAACTTGCCTTGGCCCTGTTAAAAAGCCTGCCATTTACGTTAACCGGGGCACAAAAAAAAGTAATTGATGAAATCAATCATGACCTTGGACAGGCCTACCCCATGCATCGCCTGTTACAGGGTGATGTCGGGAGCGGAAAAACAATTGTGGCTGCCATGGCCGCTGCAACGGTTCTTGAAAATGGCTATCAGGTTGCTATTATGGCACCCACAGAAATTCTGGCCGAACAGCATTTCCTGAAAATGCGTCAATGGTTTGAGCCGCTAGGGGTGAAAGTCAGCTGGTTAAGCGGCAGCCTGACGGCAAAGCTTAAACAGGCCACGACAGATGAAATTGCAAATGGTGTGGCCCGGCTGGTGATTGGCACACAGGCCCTGATTCAGAAAAACATCGAATTTCATAAGCTTGGCCTGATGATTGTTGATGAACAACACCGCTTCGGGGTAGGGCAACGTTTAAGTTTAAGCCGCAAGGGAGAGCAGCTTCAGCAAAACCGGCACATGGTTCCGCACCAGCTGAACATGAGTGCAACCCCCATTCCCCGCTCTCTTGCAATGACTTTTCTGGCAGACCTTGAAGTCTCCGTTATTAATGAGCTTCCGCCTGGCCGGACCCCGGTCAAAACCAAGCTTTTTTCTGACAGTCGCAGAGATGAGCTTTTACAGCATGTACGTAAAGAAATACAAAACGGCAGGCAGGTTTACTGGGTATGTCCTTTGGTGGAAGAAAGCGAGGCCCTGCAATTACAAACGGTGGTTGATACCCATGCCCGTTTGCAGGAAGAGCTAAACGATGTGCGTTGCAGCTTCTTGCATGGCCGAATGAATGCGCAGGAAAAAGCAGAGGTCATGGCTGCTTTTGTTAAGCATGAGCTTGATCTCCTGGTTGCCACAACCGTTATTGAGGTTGGGGTGGATGTACCCAACGCTTCTTTAATGATTATTGAACATGCCGAGCGTTTTGGGCTGGCACAGCTACACCAGTTACGCGGCAGGGTGGGCAGGGGGCAGGCCGCTTCATTATGTGTGCTGCTTTACCAGAAACCACTGTCGCAGCTTGCCTCCCAACGTCTGAAGGCTATGTACGAAACCAATGACGGTTTTGAAATTTCCCGTCGTGATCTTGAGCAAAGGGGGCCTGGCGAATTTTTGGGGGTGCGCCAGTCAGGGCTGGCCATGCTTCGTTTCGCCGATATAGAAAAAGATGTGCAGATTGTTGATCAGGCCAGGGCGGTTGCCCAGGAATTACGCATTCATTACCCGGACTCTGTTGCAAAACATTTACATCGCTGGATGAGAGGAAAAGAAGATTACATTCGTACCTGAACATGAGCTCATGATCTTGTTGATTTAACGAAATTTAATGTTGATATTCAGTAAATTACAGTTTTATGTAGATGTTGATAGCTTTTTTTAGTTACAATGATAGAGAAAATCTATTATTCAAGAACTGGAAACGATAGTGACATTAACTGAATTGAAATATATTATTGCTGTTGCCCGCGAACGGCATTTTGGTCGTGCGGCCGAGGCATGTTTTGTAAGCCAGCCAACGCTTTCCGTTGCAATCAAGAAACTGGAAGAAGAATTGGGCGTCTCCATATTTGAACGGGGCGGCAGTGAGGTTGGTGTTACGCCTATTGGCATGAGAATCATTTCCCAGGCACAGAAAGTACTTGAAGAAAGTGCAAACCTGAAAGAAATTGCCCGCCAGGGGCATGACCCGCTTGCCGGTGCTTTAAAAGTGGGCATTATTCACACCATTGGCCCCTATCTTTTACCCAAGCTTATTCCTGTCCAGCTTCAGTTAACGCCTCACATGCCGCTCATTCTGCAAGAAAATTTTACGGTGCGTTTACTTGAATTACTGCGTCAGGGCGAGCTTGATTGCGCTATTATGGCATTGCCTTTACCCGATGCCGGGCTTGAAATGCGACCCCTGTACGATGAAGATTTTGTTGTTGCGGTTCCTGCCAAACATGAATGGAGCAACGAAAAATCCATCAGCACCGATCAGCTTAAACAGGAAACCATGCTTTTATTGGGTTCAGGTCACTGTTTCCGTGATCAGGTGCTTGAAGTATGTCCGGAAATGTCACGTTTCTCAGCGGCCGATGACGGTATCCAGCGTTCATTTGAAGGGTCTTCGCTGGAAACCATAAGGCATATGGTTGCTGCGGGTTTAGGGGTCACCTTATTGCCAGTCAGTGCGGTATTGGATAAAAAAGTATCCAACCAGGATCTGGTTAAATATATTCCCATTAAAAAACCGGTTCCCAACCGGCGTGTCGTCTTGGCATGGCGCCGCAGCTTTACCCGAACCGCTGCGATTGAAGCGCTGGCTGAGGCGGTTTTCAAGTGTGGCCTTGAAAGTGTCAATATGCTGCCTAATGAAAAACTGCATTCCGTTTCAACATTCCTGAATTGAGTTTTTACCGGTTTTTTCCTGGCCTGTTTGCTTTTATGTGTCTGTCAAATGCCTGACACAGTCCTTTATTATCATATTGGTTATCGCTATGTAACCAATTTATGAAGGACTTTCCATGAGCAATCTGGACCGGGATGATATTCCAAGCAACAACAGCAATAACGAATCTTTTGATGCATTACTTGGCAAACAGCAGGCACGTCGTGGTTTTTTAAAAGCCAGTGCCGGTGTCAGTACCATGGCATTTTTTGGCGCTTCGTTAAGCACCAAGGCCGCAACGGCACAAACAACCACAAGCAAAGCGGCACCCGCCTTGCCAAGTATGGGTTTCAAGGCTGTCGAAGCCAGCCTTGGCGATAAAATTGTTGTTCCCGAAGGGTACCGTTATGCGGTGATCAACCGTTGGGGAGATCCTTTATTTACAGACTCACCCAAATGGAAAGGTGACGCCAGCGATGATGCTGCCGCACAGGCCAAACAAATTGGTGACAACCACGATGGTATGCACTATTTCCCCATTAATGGCAGCAGCACCGAAGGTGTGATTGCCCGTAACCAGGAATATATCAATCCCGATTTCTTTTTTCCGGCCAACGTTCGTGTAGCGGGCGATAACTGGAATGGAGACTGGGTAAAGAAATCCCAGCGCGCGCAAGGTGTCAGCGTTGTGCATATCCGTTACGACGGCCAGAACTGGAAAACCGTGCTGGATTCAAAATACAACCGCAGTATTAACGCACATGATACCGAAATGGTTGTGGTTGGCCCGGCAGCCGGCCATGAACTCATGAAAACCAATGCCGATCCAAGTGGCACCAAGGTTTTTGGTACTTTCGGCAACTGTGGTAACGGTTATACCTTATGGGATACTTATTTAACCTGTGAGGAAAACGTAACCGATTACTTTGGCAGCCTGCAAGAGGGTGTTGAAAGCAATACACTCATGGCGCGTTACGGTGTAACCACAAAAGAATCAGATGAAAGCTATCGCTGGGAAACACATGACAAACGCTTTGATGTGGCCAATGAGCCCAATGAATGGCACCGTCATGGCTGGATCGTCGAAATTGATCCATTTGACCCGGAATCAAAACCACGCAAATTAACGGCATTAGGTCACTTTAAACATGAAAATGCCGCAATGACACTGGCTGCCGACAAGCGTGTTGTGGTTTATATGGGTGATGACCAGCGTAGTGAATACATTTATAAATTTGTATCTGATGGCAAGTTTGATGCTTCCAATAAAGAGGCAAACCGCAAGTTGCTGGAAAATGGTACTTTGTATGTAGCCCAATTTCTTGACGGCAGTCAGCAAGGTGACCTGCAAGGCAAAGGGAAATGGATTGCACTTACCCTGGATACTGTTGGTAAAAATGGTAAAAAATTGGGCGAACTGTTTAAAGACCAGGGCGAACTGCTGGTTAAAACCCGTCTTGCCGCCGATGCCGTGGGTGCCACACCTATGGACCGCCCCGAGTGGATCACTGTTCACCCCCAAACCGGTGAAGTTTATGTCACATTAACAAACAACTCTGACCGTGGTACAGATAAAGAGCGTAAAGGTACTGGTGGTGTCAAGCATCCCGGCATTGATGACGCCAACCCACGTGCCAAAAACCCGTATGGCCAGATTGTTCGCTGGAATGAAAACAGCGCTGATGCAGCTGCCCCAGAGTTTGAATGGAACGTTTTTGTGCTGGCTGGCAACCCTGAGGTTCATAAAGAGCCGGGTAACTTAATGGCGGGTACGTCAAACGTTAACGCCAACAACCTGTTCAATAGCCCGGATGGCCTGGCCTATGACAAGGATGGGCGTTTATGGATCCAGACCGATGGCAACTATTCTGATGCAGGCAATTTTGCGGGTAATGGCAATAACCAGATGCTGGTGGCCATACCTGAGACCGGTGCCGGCAAAGGGGAAATCCGTCGTTTCCTGGTAGGTCCTTCAGGCTGTGAAATTACAGGTATTACCTGGACACCGGATTACAAAAACGTTTTTGTAAACGTACAGCACCCGGGTGAATACGGCAAACATCCCAATGCACCTAAAGTGACTCCCCAGGAAGACGCGCTGGCCTTTTCAAAATGGCCTATGGGTGATAACGAAGACAAGGAAGGCAGCGGTGGCCGTCCACGTGCGGCAACTGTTGTTATCTGGCGTGAAGACGGTGGCATAGTCGGCGCATAATCTTTTTGCAAGTGCTTTAAAGCTAAAGCTCATCTCCTGATTAAAATCAGGGATGGGCTTTTTTGCTGCGCCCTTGAGGGTAAATGCCATATACAAAACAGGCTGGTTCAGTGTATCCTTAGCAAGTGATTATTCTACTAATTGGAGATTGAAGAAAATGAATAAATCATTCAGTTTGTCCATGCTTGCCGCAGCATTGGGAATGTCAATGAGCATCGGGATGGCTCAGGCAGAAACAATTAAAATTGCCGTTGTCGGCCCGTTAACCGGGCCCGTGACCCAGTATGGCGATATGGTGCGTGATGGCGTTAAAACAGCGGTTGAAGTAGCCAATGCGGCTGGTGGGGTCAATGGCAAACAGCTGGAACTGGTTGAGGTTGACGACGCATGTGAGCCTAAACAAGGCCCAATCGCGGCCAACAGCGTGGTTAACCAGAAAATCGGTTTTGTGGTTGGCCCGGTTTGCTCTGGCGCAACCGTTGGTGGTGCGGCGGTATACGATGAACAGGGTGTGGTAATGGTTACCCCGTCAGCCACGGCACCCAACGTAACCGATGGCAAAAATTTCCATTTCATTTTCCGTACAATCGGGCGTGACGACCAACAAGGCCCGGCTGCGGCCAAATATATCATTGATTCTGTCAAACCTGAAAAAGTGGCCATTTTGCATGACAAGCAATCGTATGGCCAGGGTATTGCCAGTTCGGTCCAGGATAACCTGAAAGCAGCCAATGTCAATGTGACCCTGTTTGAAGGCATTAATGCGGGCGAATCCGATTACTCTTCCGTGATTACCAAAATGAAATCACAGGGCGTTGATTTTGTTTATTATGGCGGTTACCACCCCGAAATGGGGCTATTAATGCGTCAGGCGGCCGAGCAAGGCCTGAAAGTCAAATTCATGGGGCCTGAAGGGGCCGGTAACCCGGAAATCAATGCGATTGCCGGTGATGCCGTAGAAGGCATGTTGTTAACATTGCCTGCCGATTACTCCAGCCTGCCCGAAAACCAGGAAATTGTTAAGGTTTTCAAGGAAAAGAACCGTGATGCATCCGGTGCATTCCAGCTCACTTCCTATGCCGCAACCCAGGTCATTATCAAGGGCATGACTGAAACAAAAAGCACCGACCCTGAAAAAGTGGCCGATTACCTACACGCCAATACTGTTCCAACCGTTATTGGCGACCTGGGCTGGAATGAGCAGGGTGACTTAAAAGATTTCAAATTTGATATTTATACCTGGCATAAAGATGGCAGTAAAACTGCGGTTAAATAATTTATTATTAAACCAGGCTGGGTTTTTAAGTTAAAAAACAGCTGGCTAATTGCCAAATAAAGACTGAATCCGGTATTGCACCGGATTCAATCTTTTTGTTTGAGATTTAATTGATTCGACGGCCTGTTTTGGCATCAAACCAATGTAATGAATGATGTTCTTCGGGAATAATATGTATTGTAGTGCCAGCCTGAAGCAATGCCGGGTCGCAGGCATAAATATTTTGCCGAATGATAATGGCGGTGCTGTCTATCAGGCCATGAATCAGCCGTTCTGACCCCAGAATTTCAACCATTTCTATTTTTACCGGGATACCGTTTTCATCCAGTCGGGCGTGTTCCGGCCTGAACCCCAGAACCACCTGGTTTTTTCCTTTTGCCACCTCAGGAATTTGTGTCGTATTTATTGCGAGTGGGGTGCCGATCAGGGTTGTAATCTGGCCCAATTCATTAACTTG
>JAAYHN010000040.1 GCA_012735395.1 Alcaligenaceae bacterium
CCTCAAGCAGGTCGCTTAAGGTTTCTGTATGGGAAACGATAGATTGCTGGATGGCCTGTTTGCCATAATGTTTGCGAACGAAAGCCGCTGCCCGCAGGATATCCAGTTCTTTGCTGGTTTCTTCGCTATAGCTTTGCCAGACGGAAACCAGCGGACGGCTTTGGTTGAGTTCTGCCAGCAGTAATTCAACTTTATCTTCTTCGCCCAGGCTGGCGTAGTCAACCGGCCTGTTCTTGAAGGTGATGGCCGCACGTTTATAAAGTTCGGTAATAACCCGCTCATGGACATCAGAGCTTTGGCGCAGGTCAAGTGTTGCCAGATGAAACCCGAAGACACGTACCGCCTGCAGCAACCCTTGCAAACGCAGGGGGATGACTGAGCTTGCCTGGTTCTGCCGGAGTGAGTCGATAATGATTTCAAGGTCATTGGCAAAAGTGACAGGGCTGCTGTAAGGCTCTGCCTGATGGGTGTGCCTGATGGCAATGTTTTGCTTGGTTAACAGGCGCGCCGTGGCGGCCAGACGGGCATAGACATAAATGAGGGCCCGGCGATAGGGCTCATCTATCCGGTGCCTGGATTGGTCGGGGCTCAGGTCTGAGAGGGCCTGCAAGGCCTCGGATACATTGGTTAATGAAGTGCTAAGGGACAATTCCGAGCCCAGTAAATGCACTTCACCCAGATAGTATTCAAAGACGGTGGTTGACTGGCGCAGCAGGGCATGTTTAAGGGTTGAAGCATCGACATTGGGGTTGCCGTCACGGTCACCACCAATCCAGGAACCCATTTTCAGGAAGGCGGGCAGGATAGGAGGGCTGCTATCGCTGTCATTTTCCTGTAGCGCGCCCAGATAGTGATTTAAACGGGCATACAGTTTGGGAATGGCTTGCAGGAAAGTGTTGGTGAAATAGGCAATGGCATTTTCAATTTCATCATCAACCATCAGCTTGTTAAAGCGCAGCATGCGGGTCAGCCAGAGTGTTTTGATATGACCGGCCAGTTCCGTTTCAAGTTCAGCCTGTTCTTCTTCGGTAAGCGGGCTGTCATATAGGCTAAGGCAGCGGGCGATTTCACGGTGCAGGTCAAGGGTGCTTTTGCGCTGGACCTCGGTGGGGTGGGCCGTTAAAACGGGAACAATACAAGCCTGGGTGAAGAATTGCCTGATTTGCGCGGTAGAGATTCCTTTTTCTTTAAGTTTTAAGAAAGTGCTTTTAAAACTGCCAGCTGGATCATTCTTTTTGTCCAGCTGAATACGACGGTGACGTTTGTTCTGGTCGCGATCTTCGGCCAGATTGGCCAGGTGCAGAAAATAACTGAACGCCCGTGACAGGATATTGGCTTCATCATCAGACAGCGAGGAAATTTTGTCCAGCAGTACTTCGCTGTCATGGATATTGCCTTCCCGCCGAAAACTGACGGCTGATCTTCTGACGGTTTCAATCACATCAAAAATGGGCTTGCCTTCGGATTCGTGAATTCCAAGGCCAAGAATTTTACCCAGTAAACGGATATCCTGCTGTTGTTCGCTATTGGTTTTCTTCACACTTTGTCTCTACATTTTAATTAACCATAAGATCAACAATTGTAGGGGAAAGTGATGCAAAAAGTAATTGTAAATTCTGGAAGGCAGCCTTTTTTAAATCGTAAAGGCTGGATCTGGCATCGTGGCCCCCGATGCGCTAACGGTTGAATACCTGCAAGAAAGACGCGGTGTTGATTTTACCACTAAGTGCGGAAAGCCCCATCATTCATGTTGGGGATGGATAGCACGGGGTCCAAAGGACACCCTTTGCTTGCACTCTTTTCTGTTTCAACTATACTAAACCCATGCAACGCCTCCAAGCCTACCGATTCGAACTCATGCCTAATGGCCAACAGCAGCGCGCCATGCGCAGCTTTGCCGGTTCTTGTCGGTATGTGTATAACCAGGCATTGCACTTGCAGCAGGAACGGTACAAGGCAGGGGAAAAGAAACTGGGTTATGCCGGGTTGTGCAAGATACTCACCGAATGGAAAAAACAACCGGAAACCCACTGGTTAAATGAAACGCCCAGCCAAGCCTTGCAACAGGCATTGAAGGCTCTGGAACGGGCCTATAAAAACTTCTTTGAAAAACGGGCTGATTTTCCCCGTTTCAAGAAAAAAGGCCGGGCTGACAGTTTCCGTTATCCGCAAGGTATTCAGCTGGAGCAAGGCAATAGTCGGGTATTTTTGCCCAAATTGGGCTGGGTTCGCTATCGCAACAGCCGTGAAGTGTTGGGCAAGGTAAAGAATGTCACCGTCAGCCTGTCAGCAGGCAAGTGGTTTGTGAGTATCCAGACCGAGCGTGATGTAGATCAGCCCCAGCCTACCGCCACCACCGCCATTGGCATAGATATGGGTATCGCCCGTTTTGCCACGTTAAGCGATGGCAGCTACATTGCACCGCTCAACCGTTTCAAGCAGCACCAGATACGGCTTGCCCGCTATCAACGGGCCATGAGCCGTAAAGTGAAATTCAGCAGCAACTGGAAAAAGGCCAAGGCTAAAATCCAGAAGCTACATACCGGTATTGCCAACGCCCGCAAGGACTTCCTGCATAAGGCTTCAAGCCAGATCAGCCAAAACCACGCCATGATCGTGATTGAAGATTTGCAGGTAAGAAATATGTCCCGTTCAGCGTCCGGCACCAGCGAGCAGCCCGGTCACAACGTCAAGGCCAAATCGGGTTTGAATAAATCCATTCTGGATCAAGGCTGGGGAGAATTCAGGCG
>JAAYHN010000041.1 GCA_012735395.1 Alcaligenaceae bacterium
AAAAAAACACTCAAAAATATTTCCCTTTCTATTGAAGAGGGAGAGTTCGTCACATTGGTGGGGCCTTCCGGCTGTGGTAAATCCACCCTGTTGCGTATTGTGGCTGGTCTGGCTGACTACGATGCCGGCACATTGCATATTAATAATGTTGATGTAAGCAATATATTGCCACGTGATCGTGATGTGGCCATGGTTTTTCAGAGCTATGCCCTGTATCCTCACATGACGGTAGAGCAGAATATAGCCACGCCTTTACGTATGCAGCGGCTTTCAAGGGCGGCACGTTTGCCTATTCTTGGCAACTTGTTGCCGGGATACCGAAAAATCCGGCAGGGTATCAAACACGATGTGAAACAGGTTGCCGCACAGGTACAGCTGGAACAGTTGCTTGACTCGAAACCGGCCCAATTGTCTGGCGGACAGCGCCAACGGGTAGCGGTTGCCCGCGCCATGGTTCGCCAGCCTGGTGTGTTCCTGATGGACGAACCGCTGTCAAATCTGGATGCAAAGCTGCGGGTACATATGCGGGCAGAAATCGCTGCCTTGCACAAGCGTGTTGGCGCCACCTTTATATATGTGACCCATGACCAGGTAGAGGCGATGACCCTGTCAGACCGGGTCGCCGTGATGATGGATGGGGAAATTATTCAGGCAGGCACGCCGCGTGAACTGTTTGAACAGCCAAACGACATTCGTATTGCTCAATTCATTGGCAGTCCTGAAATCAATATTCTTGCAGTCAAAACCGACATGCAAGGCAAAGTTTGGTTGGGCACGCAGGCCATTCCCTTAATGCTGGATCAGCAGGATGCTTCCGTAAAAATCGGTTTGCGTCCGGAACACTTGAGGCTGTCTGACAGCACAAACCGTTATACGCGTCATCATGTCAGGTTGGAAACCAGACTTGAACGTACTGAGATTCTGGGGCATGAGGCTATTTTGTTCTGTAGGCACTTAAGCACGCAAGCCCGGTTAACGGCCCGTGTTCCATTAGCCGTGATGGACGCTATGCGCAGCAAAGGAACCTGGTCTGAAAACCTGGTTCTGGAGGCGGATATGAGTCAGGCCCTGTGGTTTGACATGCAAGGCAAAAGAATAGAACCGCAGGCAGAACAGGCGCAACAACAGGTACTCAGGATGATTGTGTCATGAGTACAAGCAATGTCCTGAACGTATCAAGGTTGGCATCAATACCAACCATAAAACCCATAAGCAAATTCGATACCATTGCACTTTGGTTTGTCCTGCCTGCTTCGGTGTTGATGCTGGCTACATTATTACTACCGATTTTTTTTGTATTTGTTTTAAGCTTCACTAATTATGAATTGGGTAATCTTGAACTGTCTTTTACAGGGCTGGAAAACTATATGCGGCTGTTTCAGGATAGCCGATACTGGAAAGCGCTGTGGCAGACGCTTCAATATGCCTTGATCGTGGTGCCCGGTTCAGTATTGCTGGGGCTCGTACTGGCTTTACTGGTGCAAAGTATTCAGCGAGGCCGAAAGTTATATCAATTCCTGTTTTTTTTGCCGGTGACTGCCACGCTGGTCGCTATGGCAACAGTCTGGAAATACCTGTTGCATGGCACTATCGGTCCGGTTAACCATCTGCTGAACAGTCTTGGTTTTGCAAGTGTCGAATTCTTTGGCGACCCTGACATTGTCTTGTATTCCCTGTCAATCATTGGTATCTGGCAACTGGCTGGCTTCAATATGGTGCTGTTTATTGCAGGCCTGATGGCTATTCCGCAGGACATGTACGATGCCGCCCGCATGGATGGCGCTGACCATCCGCTGGATCGTTTGTTCAATGTCACGCTTCCCCTGTTAAGCCCCACCATGCTGTTTGTGATTGTGACCAGCAGTATTACTGCCGTGAAAGTGTTTGATACCGTCGCGGTGTTAACGCAAGGTGGTCCGCAAGGTGGCAGTGACGTCATTTTGTACAGCATTTATCTGGAAGGATTTCAATATTTGCGAACAGGGCATGCGGCAGCCATGACGGTGACCTTTCTGCTGTTGATATTAGTGATGTCCTGGGTGCAAACCAAAATTATCGATAAAAAGGTGCATTACTCATGATGAATGAACGTCTTTTTCACAAGGCAAAGCGTAGCCTGAACTTCTCTACATTGCTGACTCATGGCATTTTGATTGCGCTGGCTTTTGTGATGTTATTTCCGTTTTACTGGATGTTGGTGACGGCTTTCCGTCCCGCCCAGGAGGTATTTTCTGGCAGTTTTCAATGGTTGCCACAAACCTTTACAGGATTGGACAATTTCCGTACGGCTTTAAGCCAGGCGCCCCTGGTGCAATTTATGATTAATGGGGTTATTGTTTGCGCAGGTGTGTTGGTGGTGCAAATTGTTACCGCTGTGCCTTGTGCCTGGGCGCTGGCCAAATACCGTTTTCCGGGTAATCGCGTGCTGTTTTCTGTTGTATTGCTGGGCATATGTGTGCCCATTCAGGTTCCCGCCATTCCGCTTTTCCTGGGTCTTGCACAGGCAAATTTGCTGGATACCTATTTTGCGCTCATGTTCCCATTCTTTTTATCCGTCTTTGCTATTTTTCTGTTCAGGCAGGCCTTCAAGTCTTTTCCTGAGGACATTGTCCAAGCGGCCCGCCTTGATGGCATGAGTGACTTTTCAATTTTATGGCGTTTGGTGGTGCCGGCCAATAAGCCAGTCATTGCCGCTTTTTCGGTGTTTTCCATTACGGCCCACTGGAACGATCTTTATTGGCCACTTATTGTGATCACCAGTGAAGAAATGATGACCCCCCCATTGGGTATGGCGTCATTTGCCGACCCTGAAATTGGGGCTAACTTTGGTGCCTTAATGGCAGCGGCTACCTTAATTACCGCGCCTGTCATGCTGATTTATACCCTGATGCAAAAGCAGTTTATTCAGGGTGTTACCAATACGGGTGTCAAATAACCCGATGTTTCTTTTTCTTGCTGTTAACCCTATCAAGTGAATTATTCAAGGATTCAAAATGAATATCATTCGTAAAAAACTGTTCGGCCTTTTTGCCGGAGCAACAATGTGTTTTGCAGGCACGGGCATGGCCCAGGCCGAAAAAATAACCCTGGATGTCATCCATGCCTGGCCTGGTCACAATCCATTTTATGAACAGGTGGCAGAGGCCTTTACCAAAGCCAATCCCGATATTGAAATCAAATTCCGTGCATCACCCCCTTCTTATGATGAGGGTCATCAAGCTTTGTTGCGTGGCATTATTACCAATAAATTGCCCGATGTTTATTTCTCGGGCTTTCACCTGTTGCCAGAACTGGTTGCCGCACTGGATAAACGCAAACTGGCTGTTGATTTGGCGCCATTCATAGAAAAAGAAAGTGCCAACTGGCTTAATGCCAACTATGAACCCAGCATTTTGAACCTGGGGCGGGTTAACGGCAAACAATACGGTATGGCGTTTAATGCTTCCACGCCCATTATTTTTTATAACGGGGATTTGATTAAAAAAGTAACCGGCAGCAGCGACAATTTCCCCAACGATTGGGATACCGCAATTGAGCTGGCTGGCAAGATTGGTAAATTGGGCGATGGCATCAATGGTATGGCTTATGACGTACATGCTTGGCCTGATGACTGGTTATGGCGCGCCATGATTATGGAACAGGGTGAGCCGGTCATGAATGATGACGGCAAAACCGTGGCTTTTGGTGGTGAAAGTGGCAAAAAAGCACTTGATAAAGCCGTTCGTTTTATGAAGGAAGGCACGATGGAGTTGCGTGATTTTGAGCAATCACGACAGCAGTTTGTCGCAGGCAAGATTGGTTTTATTTTTAGTTCACCTAACGGTGCCCGTGCTTTTTCTGATTTGATTGGCGACCGCTTTGAATTGCGTTCAGCCGTATTCCCGATTGCCAATAAAACCGATGGAAAACTGCCAACGGGTGGGAATGCAGCCATGATCTTAAGCCAAGATGAAAAGCGTCAACAGGCCGCCTGGCGTTTCATAAAATTTGCGACCGGCCCGGAAGGTCAAAAACTTGCGGTGCTGGGTTCCGGCTACATGCCAACCAACAAAATTGCACTGGAGCCGCAATATCTGGGTGATTTCTACAAAGAAAATCCCAACTGGAGAACCAGCCTGGACCAGATTCAATATGCCCAGGCATGGGGTGGTTACCCAGGTAACAACAGCGTACAGGTCTGGCGTACCCAGCGTGACATTATTGGTAATGTCATGCGCGGCAACGTAAGCGTGGATGAAGGTCTGGAACAGCTGGTTTCAGAAACCAATAAGCTGCTGGCTGAATAGTTTTTTTTATTTATACCAAAGGCATGTGTTTTGTGCATATGCCTTTACTTTGTTCCCCCATAAAAAGAGACAATAAATTGCTTGAACTAATAATTTTTGATTGTGATGGTGTGCTGGTGGATAGTGAACCGTTATCTGCCCGCGCCACCGCCAAGGCCTTACGTGAGTTTGGCATTCAAATGGACTCGCAAACGGCCATGCGGCTTTTTACCGGCATTACCGTTAGCGATGCCATGGCCATCACTAAAGATCAATATGGCATTGATTTGCCGCCAGAATATCAC
>JAAYHN010000002.1 GCA_012735395.1 Alcaligenaceae bacterium
TCAGAAGCCGTTGGTGACGGACCCGGTAAGTATCCCTGAATAAGGGTGCGGGAAAGCCGGCTCCCCAGACCTGGTTTTGCAGTAAGGCGGCTGTTTCGGCGTTGGCATAAACGGTTTCCAGGGAACCGTCGGTTTCAATCAGGGGGTCGAAGCTGCTGCAACCGCTTAGCTCCTGAACGGCCTCGTTAAAGGCGACAGAAAAAGAGTCGAACAGTTCTTTCTTTAATGACAGCCCGGCAGCCATGGCGTGACCGCCAAACTTCAAAATCATGCCCGGGTGACGCTTGGATACCAGATCAAGTACGTCGCGCAGGTGAACTTCGGGAACAGAGCGGCCGGAACCACGCAGTTCGTTATTATCAGCCGGTGCAAAAGCCAGGGTGGGCTTCCAGAATTTTTCTTTCAGGCGGGAGGCCACGATACCCACAACCCCCTGGTGCCATTCTTCATTGAAAACGCAGATGGTGGCAGATTGCCCCTGTTCTTCCGATTCAAGTGAATTGAGCGCCTGCTCGTTCATATTCTGTTCGATTGAGCGACGTTGATGGTTGATGTCATCAAGCTGGCTGGCCAGTGACAGGGCTTCGGTTTCGTCATCGGTTGTAAGGCAGCGAATGCCAAGGCTCATATCGGCCAGCCGGCCTGCTGCATTAATGCGGGGGCCGATTTTAAAACCGAGATCCATGGTGCTGGCTTGCCTGAAGTTGCTGCCTGCGACCATAAACAGGGCTTTAATACCGGGCTGGACCTGGCCGGACCTTATTTTTTTCAGGCCTTGCGTAACCAGCAGGCGGTTGTTGCCGTCCAGCTTGACCACATCGGCCACGGTACCCAGTGCCAGCAGGTCGGCCAGGTTATCAAGGCGGGGGCCGCCGTTAGGTGCAAAGTGATGGCGTTTGCGCATTTCGGCACGAAGCGCCAGCATGACATAAAAAATAACGCCTACGCCCGCCAGGTTTTTGGAGGGGAAGTTGCAGCCGGGTTTATTCGGATTAACGATACATAAGGCGGCAGGCAAGGTGTCACCGGGTAAGTGGTGATCGGTAATAATGACATCCATACCCTGGTTTTTAGCCGCTTCAACCCCCTCTACACTGGCAATGCCATTGTCTACGGTAATTAAAATATCCGGTTTTCCGGCGGTGTGACGGCAGGCCAGATCAACCACGGCAGGAGACAGGCCATAACCGGTTTCAAAGCGGTTGGGCACCAGGAAATCAATGTTGGCTCCCATTTGGCGCATGGCCCGGATTCCAAGGGCACAGGCAGTAGCGCCATCGCAATCGTAATCGGCAATGATCAGCATTTGTTTTTTCTGCTCGATGGCATCGGCCAGCAGACTGGCCGCCTGATTGACTTCTGAAAGCAATGAGGGGGCCAGCATATTTTGCCATTGCGGCTGAATTTGTGTTAAATCGCTAACGCCCCGGTTGGCCCAGAGACGGGCCAATAACGCATGAATACCTTCGTTTTCCAATTGTTGTTGCAAAGCGGGATTGGGTACCCGGTCATTTATTTTTACTGAGACCACAAGTTCTTCCATTTTTGATTGCGGTTAAGCATTTTATTAAGCCATACCGGGATGACATTGGGTTCTATAACCACCAGACGGTCGAACCCGGTCAGAATGAGATTGCTGTTTTTTTCTGCCAGCAAGGCAGGCAGCACATCGCGCTCAAGGGTTGCAAGTGTGGCAAGCCATTGCCCCCAGTCTTGTTTGCGATGTGCGGTTTCAAGGTCGCGAATGATTTTAGCGGGGTTTGAATGGTGAGCAGGTTTTAACTGGGTGTGACTGGCACCGCCAAATACCCATGCACCGTTAATGACTGGAAGGCCTTTTTTTTGCCTGTCCAGATTAACCGGATGCTGGTGCCATTCAATTTGCAGGGCATTCAGCAGATGCCGCAGCGGACGGGTTGCCGCGTCTTGGGGCCACCAGTCGTTCAGGAGCCCGCTGGCAATAACATTGGGGCTTAATGAGGGCAGCATAAGCCCCTCAGGTAGCTGTACCTGCCAGTGATGCGTATCAAATTGCAGTAATTTGAAAGGGCTCTCGGCAAAAACAACCTGTGCACTTTCAAATAATGCTAAGCTTTCCGCTTCGGAAATGGCCAGATCATCTGCGGTAAGCAGGGTGGCACTGGCGGCCCCTAAAGCGATATGGGCCAACTCAAGCAACCAAACGGGCTGATCTTGTGTATGGGGCCGGTTTGCATAGAGTGGCCCTAGCCCGGTGGCGTAATTTTGTTGCCCTAATGGGGTGAACTGGCGGGTTTTCAGCTGCCAGTACTCGAAAGGGGTGCAACCGGTTTCATTCGGGTCAAGCAGATGTACGGCATCTTTGCCGGCCTGTAGCCGCTGAAACAGGTTGGGGGCTGCCTTGCCGGCTTGTTTGGCCAGTTCGGAAGCAATCGATGAGTGGGGAATTATCCCTGAAATAACAATATCCATACCGGAATTGTAATCTTTGTGAATCATTTACGCTTGTGAAAATACCTTACGAACTATGGATTGGTTCCCGCTATGCGGGATTAACAAGAGCCAAAGGGCGCGGCAAGAAACGTGACCGCTTTGTTTCTTTTATTGCCGGCAGCTCTATGGCTGGCATTGCACTGGGTGTGGCTGCCCTTATTATTGTCATGTCCGTGATGAACGGGTTCCAGGTTGATGTGCGTGACCGCATGCTTTCAGTCTTGCCGCATATTCAATTATACAATCCCCAGGTCGATGCCTTAACGGCACTTGAAGACTGGCAAACCCTGGCTACTGATGCTGAAAAAAATCCCGAGGTAGTGGGGGCTTCGGCCTTTGTTGCATCTTCGGGCATGCTGGCACGTGGCAATGTATTGAAAGGCGTTGAAATACGTGGCCTGGACCCGGCCAATGAGGGCAAGGTGTCTGAACTGCCCGATCAGGTTATACAGGGTTCGCTGGATTCATTGGCGGCAGGCAGCTTCAATATGATGATAGGGCAAACATTGGCCAATCATATGGGGGTTGGCATTGGTGATACCTTATTGGTGATGTCGCCACAGGGTTCAATCAACCCGGCCGGTTTTACCCCCCGCATGCGGCAGTTTACCATTTCGGCCATTTTTTCATCCGGTCACTACGAATATGATTCCAGCCTGGCTTTTATTGCCGCCCGTGATGCTGCCGTGCTATTTCGCAATATGGGGCTGGCGGGTGTACGCCTTAAAATCAAGGATATGCTGGAAGCGCCTGAAGTGGCCAACCAGCTTATTTACAGTTTGCCGCAAGGCATTGTTGCACGCGACTGGACCCAGGATAACCGTACCTGGTTTGCGGCGGTTAAAACCGAAAAACGCATGATGTTCCTGATTCTGGCGTTAATTATTGCCGTGGCCGCTTTTAACCTGCTGTCTTCTTTGGTAATGGCGGTTAAAGACAAACAATCGGATATTGCCATTTTAAGAACTCTGGGTGCCAGTCCGGCTGAAGTAGCCAGGATTTTTCTGGTGCAAGGCTCTTTAATTGGTATTGTGGGTACGTTTCTGGGGGTTTTGTTGGGGTGTCTGGTTGCCTACAATATTGATGTCATTATTCCTTTTATAGAAAACCTGTTCGGCATCCACTTTCTGGATCCCAGTATTTATTTTGTGAGCCAGTTGCCTTCGCACCCTGAAATCAATGATATCGCTTCGGTAGGGGTAACATCGCTGGTGCTTTCCATACTGGCAACACTTTACCCAAGCTGGCGGGCATCCCGCTTGCAACCTGCCGAGGTATTACGTCATGATTAATAAAAATAAATATGCCCTGCAGGCCCGTTCCATTGTCAAATATTACGAAGACGGGAATACACGGCTGGATATTCTCAAAGGGATAGACCTTGAGGTGGCCAGCGGTGAAATGGTCGCTATCATAGGGGCATCGGGTTCTGGCAAAAGTACTTTATTACATACCCTGGGCCTGCTTGATGTACCAACCTCTGGTGAGGTGTTTATAAATGGCGCGCCTACTGCCGGTCTGTCAGAAAAGCAACGCAGCCGGATACGCAATGAAAGCCTGGGGTTTGTTTACCAGTTTCACCACTTGTTGCCTGAATTTACCGCACTGGATAACGTTGCCATGCCTTTGATTGTCAGGCGTATGCCACGCAAGCAGGCACGTGCCATGGCAGAAGAGGTATTGGCCAAAGTGGGTCTGGCTGACCGGACTACCCATAAACCGGGCCAGCTTTCCGGTGGAGAGCGCCAGCGAGTGGCGTTGGCCAGGGCGCTGGTGTCCAACCCGGTTTGTGTGCTGGCTGATGAACCAACCGGCAATCTTGACCGGGAAACGGCAGAAAACATGTTTTCCCTATTAAAATCAGTTAACAGGGAGTTCAATACGGCGTTTGTTATTGTGACCCACGATCCAAAACTGGCAGACTTGGCAGATCGCCAGCTGGTGATGGAAAAGGGCCTGCTGGACAGCAAAACCGATATTCCCGTGTAATTAATTCAATAACTAACGGGTTATGCCATGCTGATTGATACCCATTGTCATCTTGATGCAGCCGAGTTCAACCAGGACCGTGAGGCAGTGATTGCTGAAGCACAGGAAGCAGGAGTCAGGAAAATCGTGATTCCTGCGGTGGAGCGCAGCAATTTTTCTGCCGTTCGTGAACTGGCGCATGGTATTGAGGGGGGATTTTATGCTTTGGGTATCCACCCCATGTATGTACATAGGGCGCATGCAGAAGACCTTGCCGTTTTAGAACAGAAAATTGCAGATGCCATGCCTGACCCGCGCTTTGTCGGGGTTGGTGAAATAGGGCTGGATTTTTTTGTGAAAGAAATTGCTTCCGGTCAGGCACGGGAACAGCAAGAGTATTTTTATGCTGCCCAGTTAAGTATTGCGCAGCAGTTCGGTTTGCCGGTTATTTTGCATGTGCGCAAATCACAGGATACCCTGCTTAAATATTTGCGCAGGGTAAAACTTTCGGGGGGGATTGCCCACGCCTTCAATGGCAGTTTCCAGCAGGCACAGGCTTTTATCAAGCTGGGTTTTGTGTTGGGCATGGGCGGGGCAATGACCTATACCCGATCATTGCAAATACGAAGGCTGGCTACAGAGCTGGATCTTGCCAGCCTGGTGCTGGAAACAGACTCGCCTGATATACCGCCTGCCTGGCTTATGGAGCCCGACAGGCGCAATATACCCGCACAGGTTTACCGTATTGCACAAGTGCTGGCCGAGTTAAGGCAAGAACAGCTTGAACACATTATTCAACAAACCAGTGAGAATGCCCATCGGGTTTTGCCAAGGCTGAAAATGTCCTGAATGGCTGTCCGCCCAGACTCTGGCTGATTAAAATTTGTACTTTTAGTGCAAAAAAAACCGCATGCGAACTTACTGGGTCTTTCTGGCAGCCAGCTGCAGCGGGATAGCATGTGTCCAGCTTTTCCCGGCTTTACCTTCCCTGAAATCGGTATTCATTATTATTGGCCTGCTGTTGTCAGGCTATGGGTGTTTATGCGCAAGCCGTTCTTATGCCGTTGCGAAAGCATTTTTATATGGCCTGTTGTGTTTTGTGCTGGGTTTGGGCTATTCGGTTTACCGGGCCCAGCTCAGGCTTGATGATGCCTTGTCGGTTGTTCATGAGAACAGGGTAAGCAGGCTGCTGGTTCAGGTCAATGAGCTTGCCCTGTATGGCCCCGATTATATACAGTTCAA
>JAAYHN010000042.1 GCA_012735395.1 Alcaligenaceae bacterium
GCATGATCCGTATGCCTATTTGAAGGATGTACTCACACGCTTGCCCACTCAGCCCGCCAGCCGTATTGCTGAACTGTTGCCGCATAATTGGCAACCACAGACAGCGATGTAAAAAAACAGGTTAAAAAAAACCGCTGTCAAGATGGGATGGCCGGACACTTACTTTTTTCCGGCTTCTGACCAGTTTGATTACATGCTTGGCGAGGCTCTTAATATAACCGGTGGATGTTGGCGGTAAGAGCTCTGAAAGGTTTCAGTAGCCTGTTCAGCTCCCTTTCCCAAGAATTTCGCAAGGTGTTAACGGTGGTTGGCAGATATGGCGTCCGATATCGAAATTAGCATATTATTAAGGGGGCGGGTTGCTTGGCGTTGACTGAAGGAATGGGGGAATTAATATCTATCCGGCGGGCGACTGTTTGATAACTTTGTTGCTTGTCGTGCAAAGTATACCCTTATGGCAAAGTGCACCATATTGCTTTACACCACGTGGCAGAAGAAGTGACGTCCATGAGGCGTGCACAGCCTGTTCAAGGTATTCATCCAGAGTGACAATCTGCTTTAATCGCCAGTGTTTCAATGGCCAGGCATGGGAGGAGATGATAATTCGACTAACCAGAAGATCAACATCGGTTTGGGAAAGGTAATCTGCTCGGATGCATGCTTGGATAAATTCGGCAATCATATGGTTGGTCTTCAGTTCAAGCATTTTCATTTTATTGATATATTCTGGTCGAAGCGATTTTGTTTCCTTGTAGGTCAAGAGAACAGCATGCGGGTTTGTGGCGATGATACGGGCATATGCATCAATGGCGCAATAAAGTTTGGCAATAGGATCATCAATACCCTGCAAGGCACGCGGGATTTCCGCCTGATGCCGTTGCACAATATGCATTAAAGCATGGGATAAGAGATCGTGTTTATCGGAAACATACTGATAAATTAGTCCCGAGCTGACACCCGCCTCATCGGCAATATCCTTTACAGTTGCTGAATGATATCCTAGACGTGAAAAACACTTTATGGCTGCTTTGACCAGCTGTGCCTGACGCCTGGTGATGAGCGTTGATGCATCAGTCGACTTTCGCATATGTAATGGTGCTCCTTGGACACTATTCAGTGTCAATTGATTAAAGAGTAATGAATCCTATAAAAAATAGGCATATGCTTTATTTTGCATGTTTGACATTATTATGAATCATTTTTTAATAAATGAACAGTCAATTATTTAAATGATGGGTTTTCAAAATGAAAGATGGTGTATGTAGGGCATGACGTAGAGAATTTGATTTTTATTCTATGAAAATATATTAATTAAAGAGGAATGTGTGTGCGGGTTTTTATTTTTCATCTGAAAATTTTATTATTATTTAGTTGACAATGAATGGTTATTCATTTAATTTATATGCTACACCAGATTAAATTCTAAATAAAACATCATCATAAAATTGTATGGGGGACATTGTCATGAGTCAGTTATTTTCCTGGCGGTTGTAAACACGAGAGCATGGATGTGAAAGAAATATTTCATGATGATGCAGGCAAAGCGAAGGCATTATGGCAGGATAGGCAGGCGAGTGGCTTTGCCCAGCAGGCTGTTGAAACGCCACTGCAACTCGCACGGTTGGGGGTGATTTTACCCAGCGTCAATACGGTTGTGGAACCCTGGTTTAACAGGACACTTGGGCCGGATGTTGGGCTGCATGCCACTCGTATGCTGCTTGACAGTATTCTGACGCCAGATGCATTACGGCGGATGGATCATGAGGAGGGGATTCCTGCTGCGGTGCGTATTGCCAGTTGCCGTCCTCATGCCATTGCTTATGGTTGTACCGCTTCAAGTATCGTGCAGGGGGTATCTTATGACAAGCAGCTTCAGCAACAGCTTGAGGCGGAAACGGGTATTCCATCTTTTACGGCAGTAGGGGCAATTATTGATGCTCTTCATTCACTCTGCATACAGAAAATAGCGGTGGCTTCACCGTATACGGCTGCTATTGGCGAAGCAGAAGAATCTTTTTTGAAGAAGCGGGATTTCAGGTGCTTGCAACCGCTCATCTGGGTATTACTGATTCGTTTGAACTGGCATCACCTACCTCACGTGATATCTATGAACTGGCTCGCCGTGCTTGGCATCAGGATGCTGATGCATTGCTGATCAGTTGTCTTAACATGAACTCTCACACCGTTGTGGCTAAGCTGGAGCAGGAGTTGGGCCGTCCAGTTGTTACCTCTACGACAGCCACGCTCTGGAAACTGTTGCAAAGTGCCAGGGTGCACAAACAAATTCAGGGTTATGGGCGTATTCTGAATGCCTTGAGTTATTAAATTTTTTGAATTGTCATTTTGGTGTTGGTGCGATCCGCAGCGGTAGATAAGTCATGAAAATCTATACTCCTGTAGTGTGCCTGCCTATTTTAGGAAATACGAATTTTTATGAAAAGTCCAGTTTAAAATCACTAACCTCGAGCTGAGGCAGTTCCTGCTTCTCAGTGCATCCTACCTGCTCAAGTTCGCATTATTGCGATTATGTGAAGCTACACATAATCGCAATAATTGGCTCTTCACCGGCTCCTTGCGGGCAGGCCAACGGGCAGCCGCCATTCTGAGCCTGACTCAATCGGCCAAACTCAATGGCCACGATCCGTATGCCTACCTGAAAGATGTCCTAATGCGTCTGCCGACGCAACAGAACAGCGACATTGAGGAATTATTGCCGTAATGTTCCGGTGAACACACCTTGAAGATCCCCGGTTAGTCCGTCAAGATCGTGTCCATTACCTTTTAAGTGGACACGATCATGAATGACATTATGCCCCTCAAGCCCGTGCGACGGTCTTATTCTGCCGACTTCAA